>CAMPGR010000015.1 GCA_946885605.1 uncultured Pseudomonadota bacterium | reverse complement strand
TGGCACAATGATGCCGCACAAAGAGCGGGAGGAGTCCATCCCATCACTTGAAGGGAGGGAAGAGGGTTTTCTGCTATGCTGCGGCGGTTTGTACACGAGCGTATGGAGATTGCACCGTGCTGATGAGCCGTGTTGTGCTTTCGTGTTGTTTTGCAACTGCTCTGTCCACTTCTGCCGTTGCGGCGGAGAGTGATTACCCGAATCGCCCGATACGGCTCCTCATTCCGCAGGCCACCGGCGGCGGCTCCGACACGATCGGGCGTTACATGGCCCAGCGGATCGCCGAGGAGCTCGACCAGAACGTGGTCGTGGACAACCGGCCCGGCGCGGCGGGCATGCTCGGCGCAGACATGGTGAAGCGCGCGACGCCGGACGGCTACACCATGCTTCTCTGCGCGATCGACACCATCACCGCCCCGATTGTCGCGCAGCACAAGACGCTCGACGGCGTGCGCGATTTCACTCCGATAACCCAGCTCACACAGTCGCCCAACATCTGGCTCGTCGGCCTCTCGGTTCCCGCGAAGACCATGAAGGAGCTGGTGGACCTCGCGAAGGCGAAGCCCGGGCAGATCGACTACGCGTCCTCGGGCATCGGCAGCATGCAGCACCTGGGTGCCGAGCTCCTCAACAAAATGGCCGGCATCAAGCTCAACCACGTGCCGTACAAGGGCGGCCCTCCCGGACTGATCGACGTGATGGGCGGGCGCATTCCCTCCATCCTCTCCGGCACGCAGGGCGCGCTGCCGCATATCAAGGCCGGCAAGATCCGCCCGCTGTCAGTGACGACGACGAAGCGCCTTCCCGCGCTGCCCGATGTGCCGACCGCCGCTGAAGCGCTTGGCATCAAAGGTTATGAGGCGACCAACTGGCAGGGCCTGCTCTTCCCGGCGGGCACGCCGAAGGCGGTCGCGGAGCGCGTCTCGGCCGCCGCAGTGAAGGTCCTCAAGCAGCCGGCGACGCGCGCACGGCTCGAGGAGCTGGGCTACATTCCTTCCGGTATGACGCCCGCCCAGATGGCGAAGATGATGGCCGAAGAGAAGCAGCGCTGGACGGTGCTCATCCGCGAGGCCGGGATCAAGGCGGAGTAGGGCATGGCGAAGAAAACGGCCGCCGCGGCGAAAGGCTTCCGGCAAACGTCGTCGGTGGTGGTGGACCCCGGCGGCTCGTGGAGCGGCATCGTCGCCGCCGGCGATCGCGTGCGCTTCGTGGACCTGGAGGGCAAGCAGGCGGTCGATTTCCTGTGCTACAACGCAGCCGATACGCGCGACCGCTACAACGCCGCCAACACCATGAAGATGGCGGAATCGGCGTACCTCAACGCGGGCGTCATTCTCTATGGCGAGTACGCGACGCCGCTGATGAAGATCGTAGCATCGAGCTGTCCGGACCACGACACGATCGGCGGCTGCTGCAGCCTGGAGATGAACTATCTGCGCTACGGCAAGCGCACGCACAGTTGCCGCGCAAACTTCCTGCACGAGCTCTCGAAGTTCGGCATGGGCGAGGCGGACATCGTGGCGAACGTCAACTGGTTCATGAGCGTGCCGGTGGGGCGCGACGGGCACATGGCCATCGCCGAGGGCCAGTCCAAGCCGGGCGACTACGTCGAGGTGGAAGCGCTGGCCGACGTGATCGCGCTCATTTCCAACTGCCCGCAGAAATACAATCCCGCGAGCGGCTACAACCCGACACCGGTGCGCGTGGAAACCTACGCGAAGGCGCGCACTCGGCGCGGCCGGTAAGGGCCGCACGCATACCGGAGACGAATCTCATGGCGATCAAGCGCGGCAATCCGCCCGGCATGAAACATGTCCGGGCCTCGATCTACAACCACTACGTGCGCGTGGACCAGCCGAAGAGCCTCATTTTCGTGTCGGGCCAGGTCTCGCGCGACGACGACGGCAACATCGTCGGCGGCCCCAGCATGCTCGAGCAGACGCGGCAGTGCCTGCGCAACATCGAGAAATGCCTGCAGGCCGCCGGCGCTTCGCTCAGCGATATCGTGTGGACCACGGTCTATACGACGGACATGCGCGAGCTGAAGGAAATCTTCGCGGCGCGGGAGGAATTCTTCAAGACCAACCTTCCGACCAGCACGATGGTGGAAGTGAGCCGGTTCACGCAGCCGGAGCTCAAGGTCGAGATCCAGGCGATCGCGGCGATCTGAAGCACCACCCCGCCGACGCAGTCGGTACCCCAACGTATCTACGCCGCTGCCGGGAGCGTTGGGAACGATCAGCCGCAGAGGGCGGGAGGGATAGTCCGAAGCCGCGACCGCGGCGCTCGCACCTCCAGCGTCAAGCAATAATGGCGCTGCGATGGCCGCGCAGATGGCGTAGCGAGTGATGAAGCTCGTTTTCATGCTTTGGCTGCCACGGCTTCCACTTCGATCATCCAGTCGGGATGCGGCAATGCCTTGACGATGATTCCGGTGGAGGCCGGCATCGGCACATCGCCGAAAATTCGCGCCCGCACTTCCGCTGCAGCTTTGCGATACTCCGTGCTGGTTACGAACATCGTCATTTTCACGAGGTCTTGCAGCCCCATGCCCGCGGAACGCAGCACCGCCTGCACACTGTTCCAGACGCACTCTGTTTGTTCCTCGATCGTCTTCGGTATAGAGCCATCCGGTGCAACAGGCACCTGGCCCGCGATGAACAGTATTCGTGAACCCGGAGGAACTTCGATTCCAAGGCTGTAATGCGCCAGGCCATGACCGAAGTTCGGGGGGTTGTGCGGAATGTTCATGAGACTCTCCTTCGTCAATGCAATCCCATGATTGCATGTTTATGTTCCATAGAAGAGTTCGATGAACACGATGCAAAAATATCATTGGAATGGAGCGTTCCAATCTCGTAGATTGAAAAAGCGGATTTCCAGGGTGGTGGCACTCCGCAGTGCTTGTTCAATTTCAACGAGGATGATCAATGACCATTCCCATTAAGCGTCAGCAATCCGACGAGAGGCTCAGCAAGATAGTGGAATACGGAAACCTGGTGTTCATCGCCGGCACCGTCGCGGACAACCGTGGCCCGTCCGATTCCTGCAAAGCGCAAACCGAAGAGGTTCTGCGGAAAATCGACGGCCTGCTCGCTGCGGCTGGCACCAATAAATCGAGGCTACTCTCCGCCAACGTGTGGATCAGCGATATTCGCGAGAAGGATCAGATGGACGCTGCCTGGAAGGCCTGGGTGGATCCGGAGAACAAGCCGGCGCGGGCGTGCCAGGAAACGGGCCTTGCCACGCGCGATACGCGGGTAGAGATCATGGTGGTCGCGGCGAAACCGTGATTGGCGCTGTTGGCGAGGTCGTATCGACGCGAGAGTGATACATCGAAGAGCGAGGCCCTTATGCAAAGCAATCCTCCGTGTGCGTATCGCCGGTGCCGACCGGTGCGTATCAAGGGTCTCGCTCTGATGGCCCATCGTAAGTACAACCTCGCTTTGAGCGTATTGCTGGTAGCTGCCGCGATTGCCGGGCAGCAGGCGGCCGCGCAGTCTTACCCCACAAAACCGGTGCGCTTGATTGTGCCCAGTCCAGCGGGAGGCTCGGTCGACATACTGTCGAGAATGGTCGGGGAGAAAATCGGGCCCGCGCTGGGCCAACAAATCATCGCCGATCCCCGAGCCGGCGCGAATGGAACCATCGGAACGGAAATTTGCGCCAAAGCCGCCCCGGACGGCTATACACTGGTAATGGGGTACGTGGGGCTCATAGCGGTCAATATCAGCCTTTATAAGAGGCTTCCCTACGATCCGCAGAAAGATCTCACGCCCATTGCTCTGGTCGCGCAGGCGCCCCAGGTTCTTGTCACCCATCCGTCGTTGCCGGTGAAGTCGGTGCAGGAGTTGATCCGCCTGGCGAAGTCGAAGCCGGGCGACCTCACTTTCGGCTCCCCCGGGATAGGGTCGGGCGGACACCTGACGATGGAGTTGTTCAAGACCATGGCGGGCCTCGACCTGACACACGTGCCATATAAAGGCGCGGCACCTGCGTTGACCGACCTGTTGGGCGGGCAGATATCGTTAATGCTGAGCAGCACGATCGGTTCGCAGAGATATGTGAAGGACGGAAAACTGAGGGCGCTCGCGGTTACGGGCGTGAATCGCTCGGCCGCGTTGCCGGGCGTCCCGACAATGATCGAATCAGGGCTGGCGCGCTTTGAATCCACGTCGTGGTTTGGGATACTGGCGCCGGCCGGGACACCGCGAGACGTCGTCGGCAAATTGCACGGAGAGATTATCAAGGCGCTTAAGATGAAGGACGTGCGCGACCGGCTGGCGACGCTCGGCGCTGAGCCGAGCTACAAGACGCCAGAGGAGTTTGCGGCGCACATCAAGAGCGAAATCGCAAAGTGGGGCCAGGTGATCAAGAATGCCGGCATCGAAGCTCAGTGACAGTGCGGGAGAAGCAGCGGTGAGCGGCGCGTCGCCCCGCGTATTCCTCGACTACGATCAGGCGGCGCTGGACGCGGCCTACAATCAAGCTGTCTACGCGCCTCATTCCGAACATGTGCGCCGACGAATTGCTTCGGCGAGCAGGGAGGTGCACGAGCGCCTGCGCCCGCAAAGGATCGCTTACGGGAAGGGCGAACAAGAGAAGCTCGACTGGTACGCCACGGACAAGGCTGGAGCGCCGGTCATGCTGTTTATCCATGGTGGTGCGTGGAGAAGGGGCACTGCCAGGGACAACGCGTTTGCAGCAGAAGTCTTTCTCGATGCCGGCGTGCACTTCGTCGTGCCGGATTTTGTTTGGGTGCAGGATGCGCAGGACAGCTTGCGAACCATCGCAAATCAGCTGCGCGCAGCGACGGTCTGCACTTTGAAGAAGGCGGCCGAGATTGGCGCCGACACGAGCAGGTTGTACTTGGTCGGACACTCGTCCGGCGCGCATCTGGGCGGGGTGCTTCTGACTACCGATTGGGCCGCACAGTGGCAGTTGAAGTCGGACGTTTTCCGGGCGGCGACTCTGTGCAGCGGCATGTACGATCTTTATCCGGTGAGCCTGTCTTCGCGCCGCGAGTATGTACCATTCGACGATGATATCGTGCAGACACTCAGCCCTCAGCGGCATATCGATCGTCTTACGGCACCGGTTACGCTCATATATGGAACTCTGGAGACGCCGGAGTTTCAACGCCAGTCGCGCGATTTTACGGATGCAGTACGGCGAGCAGGAAAGCAGGCGCGGTTGCTGGAGGCGCGCGACTACAACCATTTTGATCTCAAAGAGACGCTCGCCAACCCGTATGGGGTGTTCGGGAAGGCGGTGCTGGACATGCTCGCCTCAGGCTGACTTCATCTCGCCGGCTCGAGTCGTTGCGTTGCCCGCGCTCGGTTGAGCCGGCGCGGGAAAAGCCTTACCCTTTTCCGTGACACATTGAGGGATCACGGAAATGGACCTTCGCCACCTTCGCTACTTTGTAACGCTTTCCGAAACATTGCATTTCGGACGTGCGGCCGAGCAGCTGAGCGTCACACAGCCCACCTTGTCGCATCAGATTCGGGCGTTGGAGGAACATATAGGCACCAAGCTCTTCAATCGAGTGGGGCGACGAGTGCAGCTGGCGCCGGCAGGCGAAATCTTCAAACAGCATGCCGTTCGCGCCCTTAGCGAGATGCAATGTGCCGCGGACGCCATATGGGGGACGTCAGGAAAGCTCAAGGGCAGGCTGTCGATAGGCGCATTTCAATCTTTCAATCGAAATGTGCTGCCGCCAATACTTGCCAAATTTCACATCAAGTTCCCCGGCATTCACCTGGTCGTGCGGGAACTTCAGAAGAAGGAGATAGAGCAGAGCGTGCTCAACGGCGAGCTGGATATCGGTATCGCCTACTTGCCGGTGCTTTCGCCAGAAATCGAGGTGGAGACATTGTTCGACGAGTCCTACGTGCTGATCGTCGGCAAACAACACGCTTTGTATGGGCGCAAGAAGCTTAGCACTGCATTGATATCGGAGTATCCCCTGGTTCTCGTGACCCGAGAGTTTCCCATGCGCCAGCTTATCGATAACGTGTTTGGATCGCTTGCGACCAAGCCCAAAGTCGTCATGGAAATGAATTCGACTCAAGCCATATTGGAGACTGTCGCGCGCAGCGACCTCGCGACCATCATGGCGAAGAGAAGAAAGACGCAGAGCGGCGGAATACACTGCATCAGTTTAGTGCCCGCAGTAACTCGGACCGCGGGGCTCATGTGGCGGACGGGCACTCGTAGGTCGAACGCTGCGACCGAGATCGCCGCCATGATCAGAAGTGCGTGCAGTGAGCGCGCAGCGGATGCACCTTTATACTCACAATCCGATTTAGCGGCATCTCGAAGAGCTATTTCCTTCAACTAGCGTGCTGTCCCGGTACTCGCTCCGCTGGTCGCTGAGGGCCTTCGTGGCCATGATGCGGTGCACCCCCGCCGACATAGTCCGCACCCCTCCTCATCGAGGGGAATATGAACTATCGCGCGGGGGGCGGGGACGGGACTGACCTTCGTCTTCGCGCCTGACGCCGGCGGCTGCTTGTGCTTCGGCAGCGCGAGCGCAAGCGGCAGCCCGATCAAGGTCAGCCGATCGCCGCGATGATCGACCACGTGTAGGCGCCGGAGAGGTCGAAGAGAAAGCCGCCCAGCCAGCCGCCCAACGCCATGCCCGGCGCCGACCATCTGGAAGGAATAGATCGTGCTCAGCGGCGCCGACGCGCCGAAGAGCTGCCGGTTGATGATCGGAAAGCCCACCATCTCGCCGCCGTAGCACAGGCCGAAGATGAGCGCGAACGCATAGAACGTCCAGGCCTCGTGGGCGAAGAAGAGGATGAAGACCGGCGCGCTCTGTCCGATCAGCGCCAGGGTGAGGAGCACGCGTCCGCCGAAGCGCGCCGCGATGATGGCCGAAGCGAAGCGACTTACGGCCGATGCGCCCGCAAGCGTGCCCAGCACGCCCGCCGCCTCCATTCCCGATACGCCCTGCACGAGCGCCATGGAGACGATATGGGCGAGGATGACCGAGTGGCCGGCGCACCCCAGGTGATGTATGCCGATCAGGAGAAAGCGCCCGTCCGCGCTTCCCGAGGTTCCGACCGTTGCCGAAGCCGGCGTGCCGGGCTACGACATGGTGCTGTGGTTCGGCGTGCTTGCGCCTGCCGGGACGCCGGCCGCCGCGGTGAAGACGATACATCGCGAGATCGCGAATATTCTGAAAATGCCCGACGTGCGGTCGCGGCTCGCGACGCAGGGCGCCGATCCGGTTGCGAGTGCGCCGGATCAATTCGATGCGTTCATCAAGTCCGAGATCGCCAAGTGGGCGAAGGTGGTGAAGGAGAACGGGCTCAAGGTGGATTGAATTGAAACGGCGTCCGGTATTGGAAGCGATAGAGCATAGAGAGCGCGCCGATAACCAGGGGACAGAACCCCAACTCGGGGTCTGTCCCCTTGGTTCAGCGGAACATGGCGTTGGCGGCTTTGAGGAAGAGTGTGCGGTTGACGCCGTCGGAGTGCAGGAACGCGGCTGCATCGCGCACGAGTTTCTCGACGCCCAGTTCCTTCATGTAGCCGTGGCCGCCGTGGATTTCCATCGTCCAGGTCGCGATCTGCCACGCGGCCTGCGCGGCCATCGCCTTCGGTAGCGAGCCGAGCGTCGCATCCCATCCCAACTGCGGGTGATCGGCGAGCCACGCGGCGCGGTGGATGTAGGCGCGCGAGGCGTCGACGAGCATGCGCATTTCGGCGAGCTGTGCGCGGATGCCGTCGTGCTCGATGAGCCGCTTCCCGCCCTGCACGCGGAGTTTCGCCCAGTCGATCGCCTTGCGATGAAGCGCGACGGCGACGCCGAGCACCGTTGCGCCGGCGTAGGCGTTCGACTGGGGCGAGAATTTCGCGAAGACGTCGGAGCCGCTGTTCACTTCGCCGACGACGTTCGCATCGGGGATGAAGCAATCCTGGAACACGAGCTCGGCGTTGTTTGCGAGCCGCTCGCCCATCTTGTCGTGGACACGCCCGATGGTGAAGCCGGGGTGATCGCGCTCGATCACGAAGCACGTCGAGCCGTTCGCCATCGTTTTCTGGCGGTCGGTCTGCACCATCACGAGGTAGTGGCTCGCGCGGTTGCCGTTCGAGATGAAGTGCTTGAGCCCGTTCACGATCCAGCCGCCGTTCGTGCGCTCGGCGTGCGTCGCGAAGGGGACGGGCTGATTGGTGTGCTTGTCGGAGCCGTTGCCCGGCTCGGACATGCCGATCGCAAGGACGCTCCGCGGATTGGCGGCGATGGCCGGGAGGATGCGTTCGCGCTGCTCGTCGTTGAACGCTTTCTGCATGAGCTGTGCGATCTTGAAGGTCTGCGCCATGACGACGGCGAAGCCCATGTCGCCGATCGCGAGCTCTTCGACGACCATCGCGGTGGTGAGCGAGTCGAGGCCGAGGCCGCCCCATCTTTCATCGAGCGTCATGGTGCGGATGCCCAGCGCATGCGCTTGCTCGACGAGTTCCCAGGAGTAGCAGTCTTCGGGGTTCTGTTTGGCGTCGAGAGCGGCGGAGCGCGGGCGCACTTCCTCATCGACGAAGCGGCGGACGGTGTCGAGGATGGCGCGCTGGTCCTGCGTCGTTGTCATTGTGTCATTCATTCAAAAAGTCTACACCTGGGTTCCCGATCATTGTCCGGGATGACGAACGAATGACGGTATTACCTACTCGGACCGGATGTTGGCGCTGCGGATCAGCGTATCCCACGCCGCGTATTCCTGTCGCATGGCGTGCGCAAACTCGGCGGGCGAATTGCCGACGGCCTCGGAGCCCTCGGCGATCATATGCTGAGAATCTGCGGGATTGCGGAGCACCGCGGCGATTTCGCGTTGGAGGCGCGCGACGACCTGCGCGGGCGTTCGGGCTGGAGCGAGTACCGCGAACCACTGCGTCACCTCGAATGGCTTCAAGCCGGCTTCGTCGAGCGTCGGAATAGCGGGAAGCGGCGTGATGCGCTTGGCGCTCGTAACGGCGAGCGCTCGGAGCCGGCCGCCCTTGATGTGCGGGAGCAGGGTGTTGATGCTCGCGAACGTGGCGTGCACGCGCCCGGAGAACATGTCGACGAGGCCGGGCGAGATGCCTTTATAGGGAATGTGCGTCATCGTCGTCCCGGTCTTCGCCTTGAAGAGCTCGCCCGTGAGATGGATCAGGCTGCCGCTTCCCGAAGAGGCGTAGTTGACGCGATCGGGATTCGCCTTGGCCCACGCGATGAATTCGCCGACATTGCGCGCGGGCACGTTAGATGCGACGACCATGACGTACGGATGCTTGACGAGCTGTGTGACGGGAGCGAAGTCCTCGAGCGGATGGTAGGACGAGGGATAGAGGAGGGTGCGCGTGAGAAACGCCGAGCCGGTCAGCATGAGCGTGTAGCCGTCCGCCGTGGCGCGGGCGGTGAGCTCGGCGCCGATGCTGCCACCGCCGCCGGCGCGATTGTCCATGACGATCGTCTGCTTCAGGCGCTCGCCGAGCTTCGGGCCGAGCTGGCGCGCGAACGTGTCGACGCCGCCGCCGGGCGCGATCGGCAGGATCATGCGGATCGGGCGGCTCGGATACGTGTCGGCCGCGTGAACCGCTGCGACAGACAGCGAGGCGCACAAGGCGAATGCAATACGGGTGACGCGCACAGGCTTCCTCCTCGCGATGCGTTTGATGCGCTCAGTATAATCACTGTTGCTCTCATCTTGCGAAAGGGGATGCGCGATGCCAAACGAGCCGATCAAGGGAAGCTGTCTGTGCGGTGAAGTGCGCTTCGAGGTGAAGCCGCCATTCTCGGCGTTCCGGTATTGCTACTGCAGCCGATGCCGGAAAGCGAGCGGCGCGGCGCACGCCGCGAACATCGTCGTGCCGCAGTGTCAGTTGAATTGGACGGCAGGCGAGTCGCTCATACACCGCTTCGATCTGCCGGGTGCGAAGCGCTTCGCGGTGTGCTTCTGCACGAAGTGCGGGACCCGGGTGCCGCACAAGATTCCGACGACGGAGAATTACCTCGTGCCAGCGGGTGTGCTCGATTCAAGTCTCGAACCGCGGCCCGAGCACAGCATATTCTGGACATCGCGCGCGGAGTGGTACGTCGAGCCGGCGGCGCATCCGAAGTTCGACGAGTACGCAACGTAAAGGGGTCAGACCCCGAGGTCGGGGTCTGACCCCAAAACGAACTACATTCGTCTTCCCGGCGTATGCTGGGATCCAGAGCTTTAGGAGGCTTTCTGGATTAGAGCTTTCGCTGGAATGACGGGATGTAATGTACGCCGGAATGACGAACGGGTTACCGGGTCGTGCCGCTCGCGCTTCCAGACGCGCTCCCTGCGGCGCTTCCGGCTCCGCCTCCAGTAGCGTTGCCCGACCTTGCGCCGGCGTTACCGCCGCTGCTCGTGCCGCCGCTGCCGTGGCTCCTGCTCGGCGAACCGCCCGCAGCAGGTGAGCCGTACTCGTTATGGTCCCGTTTGCCATGCGCGGGCGGGACACCGGTGCGCGATGCGGAGTCTTCGCTCTTGCCCGGCGTGCGTCCGCCTTCGCGCGAAGCCGATTCTCCACTGCTTCCCGGCGAACGCGATTGCTGCATGCATTGCTCGCGCGCGGACCCGGTGAGGCCCTCGCACGACGTGCCGCTCGCCGAGCCGGTAGCGCTTCCACTTGCGGACCCACTGGCGGAGCCGCTGGTGGCTCCACCGCTGGACCTGCTGGTGGTGTCTGCTGCAAGCGACACTCCGGACAAGGCAAGTGATACCGCTGCTGCAATTGCGAGCATTTGAGGCTTGATCGTCATAGAGATTCCTTTCAAAGAAATGCGCGACTTGCGCGCATCGACTCTGAAGCAATCAACGTGCCGGGGTGCGATGCGAGAAATGCGTCAAAATGTGGCCTCACACATACATCGCGTCCATTCACATAAAGGAGACACCATGCAGATTACGATGTATCAGGCGAGTGCGCCGCGCTTCGTGCATATGCTCAAGAATCTCTCGTCGATGCTCGACAAGGCGCAGGCGCATGCGGAGGCGCGGAAGATCGATCCCGCCGCGCTCACGACGTTTCGTCTCTATCCCGACATGTTTCCCTTTTCACGCCAGGTGCAGGTTGCGTGCGACGTGGCGAAAGGGGTGGCCGCGCGGCTCGCGGGCGTGGAAGTGCCGAGGCACGAGGATACCGAGCAGACGTTCCCCGAGTTGAAGGCGCGCATCGCGAAGACCATCGCGTTCATCGAGACGATCCGGCCCGAGCAGATCGATGGCAGCGAAGAGAAGGACATCGTCGTGAAACTCGGTAAGCAGGAGTACCGCTTCAAGGGCATGCAATATCTTCTCAACTGGGCATATCCGAATTTTTATTTCCACGTCACCACCGCGTACAACATCCTGCGGCACAACGGCGTGGAGCTCGGCAAACGAGATTTTGTCGGCGACTTTTGATACTGCGTACCCATCACGCCCAACCCGTCATCCCAGCGTACGCCGGGATCCAGGCTGATTCACTGGATTCCAGCTTTCGCTGAAATGACGAAGTCCGAGGACGCGGATCCCGGGTTTCGCTGGAAGCGACGAACTGCAGTGACGAAGTGCGGGGGTAAAAAGAAACGGCGCAGCGATCATGCTGCGCCGTTCCTCGAGGTGCGCGCCGATTAACGACCGCCACCTCCACCGCCGCCACCACTACCACCGCCACTGCCACTACCGCCGCCACTGCCACCGCCACCGTTGCCGCCGCCTGCACCACCCGCCCCGCTGCCGCTGTCGCTGCTGCCGCCGTTGCCGGTGCTGCCTCTACGCGAGCCGCCCGCGGACGGGGAGTCGCTGCTGCCCGGTGTGCGTGGCCGCGATTGCTGTTGCTGCTGCATGCAGGTCTGCAGCGCCTGACCGGTGAGACCTTGGCACGCATCTGTGCCGCGCCTCGTGCCAGTGCTGCCGCCGTCGCCGCCGGAAGCGGATCCGCCGTATGCGCCGCTGCCGGACGTGCCGCTCGAGCCCCTCGTGTCGCCGCTGGAGCCGCCGTAGCCGCCGGCAGCCAGCGCAATCGCCGAGATGCTCAGCGACATCGCGGTCGCAACTGCCATCAACAATGGATGCTTGCTCATCATTCAAACTCCTTCGCTGGTAGGTAAGTAAGGTACGCGAATCCCGCGCGAGCGAAGTGAAGCAAGGCTCATGCCGTTGCAGGCCGCGGTAAACCTTTCGTCACACCGCGGTTCAGCAGTCCAGGCGCGTGCGTGCGTCGTTTTGTAAATGTGACCGCTGGTGAAAAATCTACATGCCACGATTCAGAGGGGGAGTGGTGTGTAAGTTTGGTGTAAGGCGCCACTGTTACACACGAAAGCCGCTCACGTGCATCGCTTGACAATCGGCCCGAGGAGGAAAGTCGCTGTGAATTCTCTGCATCGCGCAGTTCAGTTGTTTGCCGTACTGTGTTTCGCCGGAAGCGCGGCGCTTGCGTCCGCCGCCGAAGAAGCGCCGAAGCCGTACGTTCCGACGGAGGGCCAGGCGGGGAAGGACGTGGTGTGGGTGCCGACGCCGCACGCGCTCGTCGAGAAGATGCTCGATCTCGCGAAGGTGACGGAGAGGGATTTCGTGATGGATCTCGGCTCCGGCGACGGGCGCAACATCATTGCGGCGGCGAAGCGCGGTGCGCGCGGGCTCGGCGTCGAATACAACCAGGACATGGTGGAGTTGGCGCGGCGCGGCGCGGAGAAGGAAGGCGTCGCGGACAAGGCGCAGTTCGTGCAGGGCGACATGTATGAAGCCGACATATCGAAAGCGAACGTGCTGGCGCTCTTCCTCCTGCCCGAAAATCTCGAGCGCCTCAAGCCCAAGTTTCTCGAGCTGCAGCCCGGCTCGCGCATCGTGCTGAACGCCTTCGACATCCCGGAGTGGACGGCGGACGCGACCGAGCGTGCGGACGGCGACTGCGGGGCGTGGTGCACTGCGCATCTCTATATCGTGCCGGCGAAGGTGAACGGCACGTGGAAGATGTCCGCGGGCGAGCTCACGCTGCAGCAGAAGTATCAGACCGTGTCGGGCTCGCTCTTCGCGAATGGCAAGCGCACGCCGATCAAGGACGGGAAGCTCAAGGGCGATCGCATCACGTTCACCGTCGGAAGCATCACGTATGTCGGGCGCGTGGACGGCAATGCGATGAAGGGCCGCATGAAGGGCGCCGCGGCGGGCATGTGGACCGCGATACGCTAATCGCCAGGCTTCCGCCACCCGTTACGAATCACGCGCCGTCTCTCCTCGTCAGAGGAGGGCGTCGTTCCTTATTCCCTCCTCCGGGCCGTCCAAAGAAGGTAAAGTTGCGCCATTTGCGGACAACGAGAGAGGCGCAACAGCGATGAGTCACTGGTTCGAATATTTCCCCGGCAATCACATGTGGTCCCAGGGCATGATGTTCGGGATCGAGATGCAGACGTGGGGCGCGGCCGCGATCGGCGAGATCGATCAGATCGGGCAGAAGCTGAAGGCGCACGTCGGCGACAACGAGAAGTGGTGGCAGGAATGGACCGCGATGGCGAAACGCATCGAAGGCTTCGGCGAAGCGGCGGAGCGCGACGGCTGCGAATTGACCGCGGGGAGCTACTATCTGCGCGCGGCGATCTATTACTTCTGCGGCGAGCGCTTCGTCGCGCCGTCCGATCGCAAATGGGAGACGTATCGCAGTTGCCTGCGCTGTTTCCGCAAGGGCATTGCGCGGCGCTATCCCAACATCGAGCGCGTCGAAGTGCCGTACGAAGGGACGACGCTTCCGGCGTGGTTCTTCAAATCGCACGGCGAGGGGCGGCTCCCCGCGGTCGTGATGTTCGACGGGCTCGACAACGCGAAGGAGATGAGCGTGCTCTTCGGCGGCGCGGAAATCGCGCGGCGCGGTCTCCACGTGCTTGCGATCGACGGGCCGGGGCAGGGCGAGGCGCTGCGGCTGCAGGGCATCCCGAGCCGCTACGACTACGAAGTTCCGGCGCGGGCGGCGCTCGATTACATCACGGGTCGCGCGGACGTCGATCCGCAGCGCATCGCGGTGATGGGCTTCAGCATGGGCGGCTATTACGCGCCGCGCGCTGCTGCGATGGAGCCCCGTTTCGCCGCGTGCGTCGCCTGGGGCGGGCACTTCGATTATCACGAAGCGTGGGTGCGGCGGCGAAAGATCATGGAGTCTGGCGGGACGAAGATCTCGGCGCCGTCGTTTCAGCTGCCGTGGGTGCTCGGCATGCCGGACATGGATGCCTGCATGAAGAAGCTCGAGAACTACCGGCTCGCCGGCGTCGCGGAGAGGATTCAATGCCCGTTCTATTGCATCCACGGCGAGAACGACAACATCGTGCCGCTCGAATTCGCGCTGCGGCTTCATGACGCGGTCGGCTCCAAAGACAAGACGCTGAAGGTGCTCACCGCGCACGACGGCGGCAGCGACCACTGCCAGGAGGACAATCGGCAGGTGGGCGTGAATCTCGTCGCCGACTGGCTTGCGCAGCGCCTCGGCGGCCGGTTGGCGTGATGATGGCTACCGCTCAGATCGGTGGCCCGGGGTAAGCATCACCCACGCAATCGCTGCGCTCGCGAGTGCCAGTAGCGACGATAGCACCATCACCCAGCGAAATCCCGCGACGAACGATTCAGCGACGGCGGCCTGAAGTGCCGAGCGCACGGTTGCGTCGAGCACTTGGGGGAACTCCATCGCGCCCAGCTTGGCCCGTTCTGTCGCGATCGCCTGCTGAACGTCCGGGGGAAGCTGGAGCGCATCCAGATGCTGTTGCAGGTGTGCATTGAAGACGTGGTTCATCACGATGCCGAATAACGCGATCGCGAGCAGCGCGGCAATGCGCGAGACTGCGTTGTTCACGCCCGAGGCCGTACCGGCGAGGCGCGTGTCTACCGAATTCAGCACAGTCGTCGTAAGCGGAGCGACGCAGATCGCCATGCCGAAGCCGAGCACGACGACGGCAGGGAAGAACGTCATCCAGTAGCTGCCACTTGTGCCCGGCAGCGCCATGAGCGCGAAACCCGCGGCCGCGATGACCGGTCCGACGACGAGCGGCGGTCTTGCGCCGTAGCGATCCACCAGGCCGCCGGCCCAGCCGGACAGTGCGAACATGATCAGCACGAACGGCAGGAACGCCGCGCCTGCGGCTGTCGACGAATAGCCGTGCACCTGGATGAGATCGAGCGGAAAGAAGAAGAGCGCGCCGCCCAACGCCGCGTAGAGCAATAGCGTCAGCAGGTTCGCGGCGGTGAAGTCGCGCGAACGGAAGAGGTGCGGAGGCAGCATGGGCGCGGCGATGCGCGTCTCGCAAAACACAAAAACACCAAGCGCGACGACGCTCAGCACGAAGGCGCCCACAACACGCGGGTCGCTCCATCCCCGCTGCGCCGATTCGATCAAACCGAAAACCAGTGCGCCGATGCCTGCCGTTGCGAGCGTGGCGCCGATCCAGTCGAGCCGGGGCGCCGCAGGATCTCTGCTCTCGCCGACGCGCGAGTGCGTGATCGCGAGGACCGCCACCGCGAGAGGAATATTGACGAGAAACGCCCAGCGCCAGGAGAAGTGATCGATGAGCCAGCCGCCCAGCACCGGCCCGAGCGCGGCGGCAATTGCGGTGTATCCCGACCAGATGCCGATCGCCTTGCCGCGACGTTCCTGCGGAAATGATGCGCCGATTATCGCGAGACTGCCAGGGACGAGGAGCGCACCGCCGACGCCCTGCACCGCGCGCGCGAGTATGAGCTCCTGAATGCTGTGCGCGGACGCGCACCACGCCGAGGCTGCGGCGAAGACGATTACGCCGATGGAAAACACACGACGGCGCCCATAGCGATCGCCCGCGACACCGCCGAGCAGGAGAAGCGTCGCGAGAAACAGTGCGTACGATTCGACGACCCATTGCGATTGAAAGATCGTCGCGTCGAACGCACGCTGGAGTTGCGGCAGCGCGACGTTCACGACTGTCCCATCGACGAAGACCATGCTCGACCCGAGTATCGTCGCCGCGAGGACCCACCGCTCCGCGCCGACGGCGCACGGCACATCGGGGGCTATCGAGCGAATGACGGCTTCGTCACACGGCGTGCGCGCGACAGTGCTCACGATGATTGCACCGTTGACATCAGATTAATCAGATTAGCCCGCCGTTAATGCGGCCGTAGGCGGGATAGCGACGCGCTGCCGCCCTCCATCGAGACGATGAAACGAGAACCTCTGACTTGAATCTTGTCGGACTGAGACCGACGACTTTTCGGTTATTTGGGTCATTGTGGTGGAGAAGCGCACAGGGGCTTTCCTGAACCGCGACCTCGCGGGATACCTGGTGCCCGTGCACGCCGACATTCCCGATATCGACGCCGTTGTGCTCGATGGCTTCGACGACAAGGCCAACGTGCTGGGCGCAAAGGGCGTCGGCGAGCTGGGCAATTGCGGGGCCAATGCGGCGGTGGCGAACGCGGTGTTCAATGCGAGCGGGGTGCGCGTGCGCGATCTACCTATCACGATCGAGAAGGTGCTTCCGGCGTTGCCGCTTATGGAATGCTGAAATCCCGACGGATCTAACGAGAATATGTCGAATGACGAGACGCTGTTTTTCTACGACGCCGAACTCCGGCGGCTCTTGAGCGCCGGGGTGAGATGGCGCGAGAGGAGCTGCACCATCTGACCGAAAATCTTCGGATTGCCGGCGAGGATGTTTCCGCTCTCGAGATAACCCGTATTGCCTTCGAGATCGCCGACGAGCCCGCCCGCTTCCGTGATGAGGAGCGCGCCCGCTGCCATGTCCCACGCGCTCAAGCCGATTTCCCAGAACGCGTCGAGCCGCCCGGCCGCGACGTATGCGAGATCGAGTGAAGCCGCACCCGCGCGCCGCACGCCTGCGCTGTTGTGCATCACGTCGCGCAGCATCGCGAGATATGCATCGACGTGCTCGAGCTGACGGAACGGAAAACCGGTGCCGATCAGACTTGGCTTCATCTGCGCGCGCTTGCTCACGCGTATCCGCGTTTCATTGAGGAATGCCCCACGGCCGCGCGTCGCCGTGAAGAGATCGTTGCGGCCCGGGTCGTAGATCACCGCCTGCGTGACGACCTCCTTGTGCTTGAGCGCGATCGACACCGCGTACTGCGGGAAGCCGTGCAGGAAGTTCGTCGTCCCGTCGAGCGGATCGATGATCCACTGGAATTCCGACTTGCCGGAGGCGCCGCTCTCCTCTGCTAGAATCGAATGGTCCGGATACGCTTCGTGCAGCGTCCTGATGATCGCTTCCTCGGCTTCGTGATCCACCTCGGAGACATAGTCGTTCGCAACCTTCTCGTGCACCACTACGACGTCGAGATTGCGAGTGGCGCGATTGATGATGTTGCCCGCGCGGCGCGCCGCTTTCACGGCGATGTTGAGCATGGGATGCATGGTAGGCCGGCATTTTAAGTGATTAACCGAGAGCCGCTCAAAAATATCCGCATCGTGCTGTGCGGCACCACGCATCCCGGCAACATCGGTGCGAGCGCGCGCGCGCTGAAGACGATGGGACTCGCGCGGCTCTATCTCGTTTCACCGCAGCGCTATCCCGACCCGGAAGCGCAGTGGCGCGCTTCGCGCGCAACCGATGTGCTCGCGCATGCGGTCGTCTGCGCGACGCTCGACGAAGCCCTCGCCGGTGTCGCGTTCCATGTGGCGTGTTCGGCGCGTAGCCGCGAGATCGCGGTTCCGGAAGTTGCCGCGCGCGAAGCGGCGAAGCGGGTGGTGGAAGCGGCCCGCACGCAGGAGACCGCGCTCGTCTTTGGCAACGAAACCTATGGGCTCACCACGGAAGAAGTGAACAAGTGCGCACTCCTCGCGACGATACCCGCGGCGCGGGATTATTCGTCGCTCAATCTCGCCGCGGCGGTACAGGTCTTCGCGTACGAGCTGCGAATGACGCTGTTGGAAGAGGACGCGCGCGAGGAGACTCCGGGCAAAGCGCGCGAGCTGGCGAGCTTCGAGGAGGTGGAGGGGTTCTACCAGCACCTCGAGCGCAGTATGGTCGAAGTGGGCTTTCTCGACCCGGAACATCCGAAGAAGCTGATGCCGCGCCTGCGGCGGCTTTTTGCCCGCGCGCAGCTCGAGAAGGAGGAAGTCAACATCCTGCGCGGCATCCTGAAGTCCTTCCATGGAAGCAATGGGTCAGACCCCAAATAAGGCCTAGCGGACAGACCGCTAAGCCAGCTCGACGTCCGCCAGTCGGTCAGGGGTCAGACCCCAAGTAGGGGTCTGACACCAAAGGCTGGGCTGGAAGACACTGAATCGGCGCGTGTATTGCCCGCCATTCAATACCCGACTAAAATGGTTGGAGATTAACAGGCTTTAGCGACTGACAGGCTTTACTGACGCGGCGACTTCATAGACACGTCTTCCCGGGCGCACTCGGTAATCCAGACCCTGGATTGCGGTTTTCACCGGATTGACGAACCCGTACAAGTTCCGAGCCGATAAATGTTTGCCCGCCTCAAAGAAGAAATCGCGGTGGTGTTCGAGCGCGACCCGGCCGCGCGCACCACGTGGGAAGTGATCACCTGCTATCCCGGGCTGCACGCGACGTTGATCCATCGCGTCGCGCACTGGCTGTGGCAGTCCGATCTCAAATGGATGGGCCGCATGGTCTCGCACATCGGGCGCTGGCTCACCGGCATCGAAATTCATCCCGGCGCCATCATCGGCCAGCGCTTCTTCATCGACCACGGGATGGGCGTCGTGATCGGCGAGACGGCGGAGATCGGGGACGACTGCACGCTCTACCACGGCGTTACCCTCGGCGGCACCAGCTGGAACAAGGGCAAGCGGCACCCGACATTGGGGAAAGGGGTCGTCGTCGGCGCGGGCGCCAAGATCCTTGGACCGATCATGGTGGGCGATGGCGCACGGGTGGGCTCCAACGCGGTTGTCGTCAAAGAGGTGCCCGCTCGCGCGACGGTTATCGGCATCCCGGCGCGCGTGGTGGAAAGCCGCGACACGATGGCCGGTCGCTTCGCCGCGTACGCGGTGGCGAACGGAATGAGCGACCCGGTCGTGAAGGCGATTCACGATCTGATCGACCACAGCGCCGACACCGACAAGCGCCTCGAGCGCTTGTGCGAAGAACTGAAGCGCCTGGGCGGAAAGATCGACGACCCGAAAAGCCAGCAAATCGATGCGAACTATCTCAACCGTATAGTTGACTAATTTAGTCGGGAAACGTATAGTCGGGTTGCGCAAGCAGTGCAGCAAACGGGCGGCAACAGCATGATTTACCAAAGTATTTGTGAAAGTTCACGATGAGACTGACGACCAAAGGACGTTTCGCCGTCACCGCGATGATCGATCTTGCGATGCATCACGGCGGTGGCCCGGTGACGCTCGCTGAAATTAGCGGGCGCCAGAAGATTTCCCTTTCGTACCTGGAGCAGCTTTTCGGAAAGCTGCGCCGCCACCGGCTGGTCGAGAGCGTGCGCGGCCCCGGCGGCGGCTACAACCTCGCGAAGGACATGTCGACCGTGACCGTGGCCGACATCATCCTCGCGGTGGACGAGCCGATCGACGCGACCCAGTGCGGCGGCAAGGAGAACTGCCACGACGACCAGAAGTGCCTGACCCACGACCTGTGGGCGGCGCTGAACGAGCGGATTTTCAGCTACCTCGAGTCCGTCACGCTGCGGCACCTCGTCGAGAACCAGAAGGCGAAGGAATCCGGCATCGCGCAGGTGCACGACATGCGCGAGGGGCCCGGCAAGCGTGTGCCCGCGGCCGCGTAACCGGACGCATTCGCGCCATGAGACACGTCTACTTCGATCACAACGCGACGACCCCCGTCGACGAGCGGGTGCTCGAAGCGATGCTGCCGTATTTCCGCCGCGATTTCGGCAACGCGTCGAGCCGCCACGAGTTCGGGACGGTGGCGCGCAAAGCGGTGAACGAGGCGCGCGAGAAAGTCGCGGTGCTCGTGAACGTGCAGGGCTCGCAGGTGGTGTTCGTCTCGGGCGGCACCGAAGCGAACAATTTCTTCATCAAGGGCGCCGCGGGGTACTTGAAGCCGACGCAGATCGCGGTGAGCGCGATCGAGCATCCCTGCGTCATGAAGCCCGCGCAGGACCTCGCCCGGCAGGGCTGGAAAGTGCGCAAGATCGGGGTCACGCGGGACGGCGAGATCGATCTCGACGACGTCGATGCAGCGCTTGCAGAGCCGACCGGGATCGTGTCGGTGATGCTCGCGAACAACGAGACCGGCGTGATCCAGAACGTCGGTGAAGTGGCGGCGCGCGCGCGTCATGTCGGCGCATTGATGCACACCGACGCGGTGCAGGCGCTCGGCAAGATACCGGTCGATTTCCCGGCGCTCGGCGTGCACGCGATGACGATTTCGGCGCACAAGATCTACGGGCCGAAGGGCGCCGGCGCGCTGGTCGTCGACAAGCGGCTGGAGCTGCGGCCGCTGCTCGCGGGCGGCGGGCACGAGTCGGGTTTGCGCTCGGGGACCGAGAACGTGCCGGCGATCGTGGGATTCGGTGAGGCTTGCTTCCTGGCAGCCGAGCGCATGGGCGAGCGCACGACGCGCATGGCAGAGATGCGCGAGCGGGTCGAGCAGGGCTTGCATGAGCTCGGCGCGATCATATTTGGCGAGCATGCGCCGCGGATTCCGAACACGAGCTATTTCGCGTTCAAGGGAATCGATGGCGAAGCGCTCGTGATCGAGCTCGACAGGCAGGGCTTCGCGGTTGCGGCGGGCGCGGCGTGCTCGAGCACCAGCACCGAGCCGAGCGCGACGCTGCTCGCGATGGGCGTCGCGCCCGAAGTTGCGCGCGGCGCGGTGCGAGTGAGTTTGGGTGAAGGCAACACGATGGGCGAGGTCGAGGCGTTTTTGTCGACGCTCGCCGCGACGGTGGCACGGCTGAAGCGGCTCACCGCTGTCGCCGTGTGACCCCCATCCTAACCCTCCCCCTTTTGAAGGGGGGAATGAAGGATGGTGCGTGTAGAGATGGGGTCAGACCCCAAGATCGGGGTCTGACCCCGAAGAGTCGGAGCAACAGATTGGGGTCAGACCCCGGAACAAGGTGAATGAGGATGGCAATACAGTTGACTGAGAACGCGGCAAGACAGATCCAGGCGCAGCTCGCGAAGCGCGGCGCCGGCATCGGCTTGCGCCTCGGTGTGAAGAAAGTCGGCTGCTCGGGCTTCGCCTACACCTTCGATTACGCAGACGAAGTGCGCGCGGGCGACCATCCGTTCGAAGGGCACGGCGCGACGGTGGTGATCGACGGCGAGAGCCTCTCGTTTCTCGACGGCTCGACGCTCGACTTCGTGCGCGAAGGCTTCAAGCAGGTGTTCAAGGTGAACAACCCGAATGTGGACGCGATGTGCGGCTGCGGCGAGAGCTTCAGCGTGAAGGAACAGAGTGCATGAATACCATGAGCCGCCGCCAAGATCATTCCGGGCAACGAATGACAGCGCCCCTCATCCCAGCGAAAGCTCGGACTCAGAAAACGCCTGGATTCCGGATCAATGTCCGGAATGATGAGGTCTCGTCTTGGCGTTCTTGGCGTTCTTGGCGTTCTTGGCGTTCTTGGCGGCCTTGGCGGTTCGATATGAATCCGGACCCGGCTTCGCGGTTCGATGTGAATCCCTTGGCGCTTCTCGAATTTGAATGGAAGTGACGCAATGAGCACAGTTCTAGACAATCTGGTCAACCGGCCCTACCAGCACGGTTTCGTGACGGAAATCGAAGCGGAAACCGCGCCGAAGGGTCTCAATGAGGACATCATCCGGCTCATCTCGATGAAGAAGAACGAGCCGGAGTGGCTGCTCGAGTTCCGCTTGAAGGCCTACCGCAACTGGCTGACGATGCAGGAGCCGGCGTGGCCGAACGTCAAGTACCCGAAGATCGACTTCCAGGACATCATCTACTACTCGGCGCCCAAGCCGAAGAAGTTGAAGAGCATGGACGAGGTCGATCCCGAGCTTCTGCGCACCTTCGAGAAGCTCGGCGTGCCGATGAACGAGCGTGCGGCGCTCGCGGGCGTCGCGGTGGACGTCATCTTCGACTCGGTCTCGGTGACGACGACCTACAAGAAGAAGCTCGCCGAAGCCGGCATCATCTTCTGCTCGATCTCGGAAGCGGTGCGGGATCATCCTGACCTCGTGCGCAAGTATCTTGGGAGCGTCGTGCCGCCGGGCGACAACTATTACGCCGCGCTCAATTCGGCGGTCTTCACCGACGGCTCGTTCTGCTTCATCCCCAAGGGCGTCAAGTGCCCGATGGAGCTGTCGACCTACTTCCGCATCAACACGGAAGAGTCGGGGCAGTTCGAGCGCACGCTCATCATCGCGGAGGAAGGGGCGTCGGTGTCATACCTCGAAGGCTGCACCGCGCCCAAGTTCGACACCAACCAGCTCCACGCCGCTGTGGTCGAACTGGTGGCGCTCGACGACGCGCGCATCAAGTACTCGACCGTGCAGAACTGGTACGCCGGTGACGAGGAGGGCGTGGGCGGCATCTACAACTTCGTCACCAAGCGCGGGCTCTGCAAGGGTATCAACTCGCACATCTCGTGGACGCAGGTCGAGACCGGCTCGGCGATCACGTGGAAGTATCCCTCGTGCGTGCTGTTGGGTGACAACTCGGTGGGCGAGTTCTATTCCGTCGCGCTCACGAACCACCACCAGCAGGCGGACACCGGCACCAAGATGATCCACATCGGCCGCAATACGAAGAGCACGATCGTGAGCAAGGGCATCTCCGCCGGGTACTCGAACAACAGCTACCGCGGGCTCGTGAAGATCGGCGCGAAAGCGGACGGCGCGCGCAACTACTCGCAGTGCGATTCGATGCTGATCGGCTCGAAGTGCGGCGCGAACACCTTCCCCTACATCCAGGTGCAGAACGCGACGGCGAAGGTCGAGCACGAGGCGACGACTTCCAAGATCGGCGAGGACCAGCTCTTCTACTTCCAGAGCCGAGGCATCGCCACCGAAGAAGCGGTCTCGATGATCATCAACGGCTTCTGCAAGGACGTGTTCCAGCAATTGCCGATGGAGTTCGCGGTCGAGGCGACCAAGCTCCTCGGGCTCAAGCTTGAAGGCAGCGTAGGATGATCAATCCCGACGGCAAAATCCTGCTCGAAGTGCGCGGGCTCACCGCGACGGTCGCGGGTGTCGAGATCCTCAAGGGGATCGACCTCACGGTGCGCGCCGGTGAAATCCACGCCATCATGGGGCCGAACGGCTCGGGCAAGAGCACGTTCGCGAAGGTGCTCGCCGGGCATCCGGCGTACCAAGTAGTGAGCGGCGAAGTGCGCTTCGAAGGGCAGAACCTCTTCGAGATGTCGCCGGAAGATCGCGCCCGGGCGGGGCTCTTTCTCGGCTTCCAGTATCCGATCGAGATCCCGGGCGTGAGCAATGCCGGTTTCATGCGGCTCGCCTACAACACGGTGCAGGCGGCGCGCGGCGGCGACGAGATGGATCCGCTAGAGTTCGACGACTTCGTGCGCGAGAAGATGAAGCTCCTCGAGATCGATCCGAGCTTCCTCGAGCGCAGCGTGAATGAAGGCTTCTCCGGCGGGGAGAAGAAGCGCAACGAGATTCTGCAGATGGCGATCCTGCAGCCGAAGCTCGCCATCCTCGACGAAACCGATTCCGGCCTCGACATCGACGCGCTGCGCGTGGTGGCGGCAGGCGTCAATAGTCTGCTCGCGCCGGATAACGCCTACGTGCTGGTGACGCACTACCAGCGGCTCCTCAACTACATCATCCCCGACTACGTGCACGTGATGGAGGGCGGCCGCGTCATCAAGACCGGCGACAAGGCGCTGGCGCTGGAACTCGACAGTCGAGGCTACGCTTGGGTGGTGGACGAGTACAACTCGAGGGTCAAGGTCAGCGCATGACGACCGTTGCTCGCACACCTCATCCCTACGTGCAGGCGCTGTTGAGCGGCAGCCGCGCGCTGCCGCGCGCGCCGCTCGCGTGGTTGAACGCGCGGCGCGGCGAAGCGCTCGAGCGCGCCAATGCGCTGAGCGTGCCGACCACGCGCGACGAGGATTGGCGGTTCACCGACATCACGCCGATCACGCGGGTGCCGTTCCGCGCAGTGAGCGCGGCGACGCGGCTTGCTGCGGCGGACGTCGCGGGTCTGCTGCTGCCCGAAGCGACGATCTATCTCACGTTCGTCGACGGCGTTTTTGCCCGCGAGCTATCCTCGGCGGTGGGAGTGCCGCACGGCGTCGTGGTATCGGATCTCGCCTCCGCGCTGCATGCCGATCCCACGAAACTGGAAAGCCATCTCGCGCGCCACGCCCGCTACGATCACGATGTCTTCGCAGCGCTCAATACCGCGTGGCTGCACGACGCCGCGTATGTCCACGTCGCGAAGAATCGCGCGTGCCCGGCGCCGATCCACGTGCGTTTTGTCTCGACCCAGAAAGAAACCGTGGCTTATCCGCGCACGCTGGTCGTGCTGGAGTCGGGCGCGGAAGCGATCCTCGTCGAGGAGTACGTTGCGCTCGACGGGGCGGACGGTTACTTCAGCAACGCGGTGACCGAGATGGTGGTGGCGGAAAACGCCCGGCTGCGGCACACGAAGCTGCAGCGGGAGGCGCGCGGCGCGTTCCATATCGGACATCACGCGGTGGCGCTCGCGAAGGACGCGCGCTACGAATCGGATTGGGTGACGCTCGGGGCGCGGATTTCGCGCAATAACGTGAACGTCGTGCAGCAGGGCGAGGGCGCCGAGTGCCGCATCGACGGGCTGACGCTCATCTCCGGCCGCCAGCTCGCCGACACGCATACCGTGATTGACCACACGAAGCCGAACGGCCGCAGCCGCCAGCTCCACAAGTGCATCGTCGCGGACGCGGCGCACGCCGTCTTCAACGGAAAGATCTACGTTCGGGCCGGCGCGCAGCTCACGGATTCGGGGCAGCAGAGCCGCAACCTCCTGCTCTCGCCGAAGGCGCACGTCGATACCAAGCCGCAGCTCGAGATTTTCGCCGACGACGTGAAATGTGCGCACGGCGCGACCGTCGGCCAGCTCGATCCCGAGCAGCTCTTCTATCTGCGCAGCCGCGGGCTCGCCGAGGCGCGCGCCCGCAATCTCCTCACGTTCGCGTTCGGCGCGGAAGTGATCGATCGGCTCCCGGTGCCCTCGCTCGTCGAGCGGCTGGAGCAGGTCGTGCTCGAACAGACGCAGGCACCGGAATGAAGCGCGAAACCGCTGCAATGAACGCTCTGCGCAATGCCGTGACTCCGGCGGTCGATTTCGCACGCATCCGCCGCGACTTCCCCATCCTGGATCTCGAGGTGAACGGGAAGCCGCTGGTGTTTCTCGACAATGCCGCGTCGAGCCAGATGCCGCGGCCCGTGATGGATCGCTGGGTGCGCTACCAGTCGAGCGAGCACGCGAACATCCACCGCGCGGTGCATTACCTCTCGGAAACCGCAACGGCCGCGTACGAGGCGGCGCGGCGCAAGGTGCAGGCATTCGTCAACGCGAGAGAGGATCGCGAGATCATCTTCACCAGCGGCACGACCGATGCGATCAATCTCGTCATGCACGGCTACGGACGGAAGTTCATCGGTGCCGGCGACGAGATCATCCTCACGACGCTCGAGCACCACTCGAACATCGTGCCGTGGCAGATGCTGGCGGAGGAGAAGGGCGCGAAGCTGCGCGTGGTGCCGATCGACGATCGCGGGGAGCTCTTGCTGGACGAGTACCGCAAGCTCTTCAACCCGCGCACCAAATTCGTCGGCGTGACGCACGTCTCGAACGCGCTCGGGACGATCACCCCGCTGCGCGAGATCATCGCCATCGCGCACGAGCACGGCGTGCCGGTGCTGGTCGATGGCGCGCAGGCGGCGCCGCACATGAAAGTGGACGTGCAGGATCTCGATTGCGACTTCTATGCGTTCTCCGGTCACAAGCTGTGCGGGCCGACGGGGATCGGCGTGCTCTACGGCAAGGCGGCGCTGCTCGAGAGAATGCAGCCGTACAAAGGCGGCGGCGACATGATTCTCACCGTTACCTTCGAGAAGACCACCTACAACACGATTCCGCACAAGTTCGAGGCGGGAACGCCGCCGATTGCCGCCGCGATCACGCTCGGCGCGGCGATCGATTATTTGAGCGCGATCGGCATGCACCATATCGCGGCGCACGAGTCGGCCCTGCTCGATTACGCGACCGATCTCATGAACCGGATGCCCGGCGTGCGCCTGATCGGCACGGCCGAGAAGAAGGCGGCGGTCATTTCCTTCATCGTCGATGGCGTGCATCCGCACGACGTGGGGACGCTCCTCAACGAGGAAGGGGTGGCGATCCGCACGGGCCACCACTGCGCGCAACCGGTGATGCAGCGCTTCAAGGTGCCGGCGACCTCGCGCGCCTCGTTTGCTTTTTACAACACGATGGGCGACGTCGATGCGCTTGTCGCCGCGGTGCGCAAAGTCCAGAAGGTTTTCGGGTAATGGCAGACAGCAAACAGCTCTACCAGGAAGTGATCCTCGATCACAACAGGAAGCCGCGCAACTGGGGCACGCTCGCCGATGCCACGCACAAGGCGGAGGGCGTCAATCCGCTGTGCGGCGACCACCTCCATCTCACGATGAAGGTGGACGGGGACGTCGTCGGCGCGATCAACTTCCAGGGCGAGTCGTGCGCGATCTGCAAGGCGTCCGCCTCGATGATGACCACCGTCGTGAAGGGCAAGAGCCGCGCGGACGCGGAGCAGCTCGTACAGGAGTTCCGCGACATGGCGACCGGCAAGCTCGACCCGAAAGGCGGGCATCATCTGGGACGCTTGACCGTCTTTGCCGGCGTGCGCGATCTGCCCACCCGCGTGAAATGCGCCATCCTGCCGTGGCACACGCTGTACGCCGCCTTCAACGCCATCGAATCGACGACCACCGAAGCGGACGCGGACCCGATGCACGCGCCGATGATGGGCAGCGGTGCCTGATAACCATGCCGAAAATTTCTGAAATCGAAACGACGCCGAACCCCAACGCGATGAAGTTCATCCTGCGGGAGCCGCTGACGTGGGGCATCACGCGCTCGTACGACAACGCGGAAGAGGCGAAAGACGATCCGCTCGCCGCGAAGCTCTTCGAGATCGAGCACGTGACGAACGTCTTCTACGTCGATCACTGGGTGACGGTGACGCAGGACGGCCAGGCCGACTGGCAGGATCTCATGCGCAAGCTCGCCGTGCCGATCAGGGAGGCGCCCGCGGCCGATGAGGAATCGGCGCGGGTCGCGAGCGAGGTGGCGAACGGCGCCAACCTCGAGAACCTGAGCGAGGCCGACCGCGCCCGACTCGACCGCATCAACGAGCTCCTCGACGAGCAGGTGCGGCCGTACCTGCAGGGCGATGGCGGCGACCTCTACATACTGGGTCTCGAAGAGAACCAGCTCATGGTGCACTACCAGGGCGCGTGCGGGAGTTGCCCGAGCGCGATTTCGGGCACGCTCGCCGGTATCGAGAACCTCGTGCGCCAGATCGAGCCCGATATCGAGGTCGTCGCGGTTTAGAATTCTGGATCCCGGCTTGCGCCGGGAAGACGAGACAACCCGTCATTCCGGACTCGATCCGGAATCCAGTGACAGAGGTTCCAATACGGATGTCCAATTGGGTCACCGTAGCGAAGGTGGGAGAGCTGGCGCCCGGCGAGTGGCGCGTGGTCAACGTGGACGATGCGCCCATCGTGGTGTTCAATCTGGGCGGCGAGTATTACGCGATCGAAGACATCTGCACGCACGACGGCGGGCAGCTCACCGGCGGGAAGGTGGAAGGCGACGAGATCGTCTGCCCGCGTCACGGGGCGCGCTTCTGCATCCGCACGGGTGAAGCGCTGTCAGCGCCGGCGTACGAGCCGACCGCCAGGTTCCCGGTGCGGGTGGAAAACGGCGAGATACAGGTTCGCGACGACCGCTGGGATTGATTTGTCATGGACACCCTGACGCATGCGCTCTCCGGGGCGCTCGTCGCGCGCGCGACCGCGCCCCGGCCCGGGACGCCGGATGCGATTCCCCTGTCGCGCCGCGTCGGGCTCGGGTTCGTCGCGGCGGCGTTCCCCGACCTCGACGTCGCAACGTCGTGGCTCTCGCCGCTCTCCTACCTCTATTACCATCGCGGCGTCACGCACTCGCTCATCATGCTTCCCCTCTGGGCGCTGCTGCTCGCGTTCCTGTGCGCGCTCATCTGGCGCAGGGGCCCGCCGTGGCGCGCCTACTTCGGCGTGCTTGCGTGGGGCATCGGCATCCACATCGCCGGCGACGTGATCACGTCCTTCGGCACGATGATCTTCGCGCCATTCAGCGATGCGCGCTATGCCCTTTCGACGACGTTCATCATCGACCTCTGGTTCACGGGCATCCTCCTCGCCGGGCTCATCGCCGCGCTCCTGTGGCGCAGCTCGCGCGCGCCCGCCCTTGCCGGCCTCGCGGTGCTCGCCGGCTATGTCACGCTTCAATATGCGCTGCAGCAGCGGGCGGTCGAGCTCGGCGTCGCGTACGCGCAGTCGGCAGGGCTGAAGGGCGCGACGGTCGCCGCGCAACCGCGCCCGCCATCGCCCTTCAACTGGATCGTGTTCGTCGCCGAGGGCAACCGTTATCACTACAGCCTCGTCAACCTGCGACGGGAAGAGCCGGCCCGGCTCGAGCCGGATGCCGGACTCATAGCGCGGTTGAGCGCGCCCTATATGCCGGTCGATCAGGCGATATGGATTGTTGCGCCCCGCTTCGGCACGGCGCCCAGGGAGTCTCAGGTCGCGCGCGAGGCGTGGGTGGAGCCGCAGCTCGAATTCTTCCGCTGGTTCGCGTCGTATCCTGTGCTCTACAAGGTCGAGACCGGCAACCCCGAACTTTGCGTCTGGTTTCACGATCTACGCTTCTTTACGCCGGGACGCGAGACGTGGCCGTTCCGTTACGGCTTGTGTCGGGAAGAGCAGGGGCCATGGCGGCCGTTCCAGCTCGTAGGCGAGGCGAGGTTCCCGGTTTACTGAAAGCACGGCTGCCTGGTCCGAGGTGCCGTCGTCATACTCGAGGTGAGACATGAGCGATCGACTGAACGTCTGTCGTGGGAGTCTGGTGCTCTTCCTTGCTGCCACGCTTTCCCTCCCGGCATGCCAGACGACGACGGAGGCGGGCGCAGTCGGCGTGGACCGCAAGCAGACCTTGCTGCTTTCCTCGGAGCAGGTCAACGAGGCGGCAGTCTCCGCCTACCGGCAGATCGTGCAGGCTGCCACGCAGAAGGGCGCGCTTAACCGCAACCCGGCCCACGTCCAGCGGGTTCGCGCCATCACGCAGCGCCTTATTCCCGCGACCGCCGCCTTCCGGAAGGACGCGCCGGGATGGAACTGGGAAGTCAATGTCATCGAGTCTCCGCAGGTGAATGCGTGGGCGATGCCAGGCGGCAAGATCGCGGTTTACAGCGGGCTCATCGAGAAACTCAATCTCACCGACGACGAGCTCGCCGCGATACTCGGCCACGAGATCGCGCACGCGCTGCGCGAGCACGGGCGCGAGCGCGCGTCACAGCAGCTGGTGCAGGATATCGGCGTGAGCGTCCTGAGCGCCGTGACGGGCATCGGCGCCGTCGGGCAGGACCTCGCGAGTCTCGTCGCCGATGTGACGATAGGTCTCCCGTATTCGCGCAAGTTCGAGCGCGAGGCCGATCGCATCGGTGTGGAGCTTGCGGCGCGTGCCGGATACGACCCACGCGCCGCGATTACCGTGTGGCAGAAAATGGCGAAGCTCGGAAACGGGGGAACGCCGGAATTCCTTTCCACGCACCCATCGGACGAAAGCCGGATCAAGGATCTGCAGGAGGTCATCCAGCGCGTCATGCCCCTCTACCAGCAGGCGCGCCGCTGACCTTATTGCTGAACCGTGCCCGGGGAGGGGATGGCCATGATCGTCGTGCCGGACGATTTTCCGTCGGTGTTCGCGGACTCGGCGGCGCACGAGCGCGCCAGGCGGCTCGGCGAGGTGCGAGTCTGCGCCGAGCGCGGCGCGGAGGACGAAGCGGAATTGATCCGCCGCATCGGGAACGCCCCCATCGCAATCAACGTCCGCGCGCACGCGCGGTTTACCGACGCCGTATTTCAAGCTTGCCCGAAGCTTCAGATGGTATCGATCTGGGGCACCGGCACGGACAACATCGATCTGGACGCCGCCGCGCGCCGTGGGGTCACCGTATGCAACACGCCGGGCGTCAATGCGATTGCGGTCGCCGAGCATACGTTCGCGCTCATGTTGGCCGTTGCACGCAAGCTCTGCCGCATCGATCGCGAGATGCGTGCCGGAGAGTGGCCGCGCGACATGCTGACGCAATTGCACGGGAAGACGCTCGGCGTCTTCGGCATGGGCGCGATCGGAAGCCGCGTGGCGGCGCTCGGGCGGGCGTTCGGCATGGAGGTGCTCGGCTGGAGCGTGCGCCGTGACGCGCGGCGGTTGCGGGCGGAGGGCGTAACGCCGGGCGCGAAGGAGCAGATCCTGAGACGCGCGGACGCGATAACGCTGCATCTTCGGCCGACGCCCGAAACGCGCGACTTCATCGGGCGCGAAGCCTTTGCGCTCATGAAGCCCGAGGCGATACTCGTCAACACCGGTCGCGGGGCGCTCGTCGATCGCGAAGCCCTCGTCGATGCGCTGACGAACGGGAGGATCGCCGGCGCGGGGCTAGACGTTTTTCACGACGAGCCGATCAAGCCCGACGATCCGCTGCTCGGTCTCCCGAACACGGTGCTGTCGCCGCATAACGCCGGGCAGACGCCGGAAGTGCGCCGCGATGGGCTGCTCCTCGCCATACAGAACGTGGAGAATTTTCTCGCGGGCCGCCCGACCCACGTCGTCACCCCTCGATAAAGCCAAAGTTACCCGGCCCGTGGTGAGTCGCGAGTTCCCGGTGGGAAACTCCGTCTTCCCAGCGTACGCTGGGATCCAGTCTTCAATGGCTTCCAGCTTTCGCTGGAGTGACGACGTCAAAAGCTCGCGCGAAGGTCAGTTGAAGACGTTGAGGACGCCGTCGAGCCCGACGTAGTTGATGGCGTGCGTGGCGTGGCTGCGCACGACCGGCTTCGCGTGGAAGGCGACGCTCACACCGGCCTCCGCCATGAACTTGAGATCGTTCGCCCCGTCGCCGATCGCGATGATCTGCGAGCGGTCAATTCCGAGCTCATCCCGCACGCGGATGAGCTCGTCGCGCTTTCCGTCCGCATTGACGATACGCCCTACCACGTGTCCGGTGAGCTTGCCATCCCGTGACTCGAGGGTGTTGGCATACGTGTAGTCGAGCCCGAGCCGCGGCTTGAGACGCCCTGTGATGCGCGTAAAGCCGCCCGATACGAGCAGGGTCTTGATGCCGCGGCGCTTCACTTCAGCGAGAAGCCTCTCTGCGCCCGGAGTGAGCTTGAGGCGCTCGTTGTAAACGCCGTCGAGCGCGGACTCCTCCAGCCCTTCGAGCAGTGCAACGCGATGCCGCAGGCTCTCGTCGTACTCGATTTCCCCGCGCATGGCGCGCGCGGTAATCGCGGCGACTTGCGGCTTGAGGCCCACGAGGTCGGCCAGCTCGTCGATGGTCTCGATGGTGATGAGCGTCGAGTCCATGTCCATGACGAGCAGACGGAAGTCCGCAAGCCGGCGGGACTGCGGCACGAAGGCGTGGTCGAGCTGCAGGCTCTCGCACATTTCCGCAATTTGATCGGCGGGATGCGCATCGTGGAGGCGGAACGCCTCGGGCGTGAGGCGTTCGATGCGCGAGGCGCCGGAGAGTTTGGCGAGCTGCTTGAGATCAGGCGTCGCGACTTCGGCGCCCTGGATGACGAGATGCATGGGCAAATGAAACTGGATTGCGGCTTTAGCACCGGCTCACCGCGAATATGAGCCTCACTGAATTCGCAAGCCCGTTTTCGGCGGAATGACGGGCCAAGGGCGCTTCGGGTGCGAGCCTGGAATCAGCGACGGCGGTATTTCTCCGCGCACCGGTGAATCGCCATGTTCGTGCCGAGCTCGAGGCAATGCCGTGCATCGACGCTCGCGAGCGCGCGGCCGCGCTTGCGGTCCGCGGGCTGCGCGCCCTGTTTCAGTTCGATCCTCTTCTCGGCGCTCGCTGCAGGCGCCGGGGACTGCGGCTTTGCATCCTTCGTCTGGCCCAGCACCGGTGCAGCAGACAGCCCGGCGGCGAGCGCGACGACGGGTACTACAGCGGCGATGCTTTTCATGGATCCTCCTTTTGTTTTAAGGCATCCGGCCCGAAGCTTACCACCTAAGGGGACAGTCCACTAAGCCTCCCGTCACACCCGCTTGGTGGTCTGTTCCCTAATGGGTGCCCGCTTAGTGGTCTGTCCCCTAGTGGAGGGCGGTGAAGGCTTCACGGATCGCCGCGATCCGGGTCTTCACGTCCGGCATCTTGGCCTCGATTCTGAGGCGGTCCTGCCCCGCGAGGCGGTAGTTGCGCCGGCTCTGCACGAGCTTCAGCACCTTGATCGGCTCGATCGGCGGCTTCGGCACGAACTGAAGCTGCACGACGGCATCCGTCGCATCGATCCGCGCGATGCCGAGCGGTTTGCCGAGGATGCGTAGGCGGTGGCTATCGATGAGCGCGCGCGCGGCTTCGGGGAGCGCGCCAAAACGATCGATCAGCTCTTCACGCAAGGCGTTGAGCGCTTCCTCGTCCTCGCAGTTTGCGAGGCGCTTGTAGAGGACGAGCCGCTCGTGGACGTCGAGGACGTAATCTGCGGGCAGCAGCGCAGGCACGTGCAAATTGATCTCCGTGGTGATGCCGAGGGGAGCCGTGAGATCAGGCTCCTTGCCCTGCTTGAGCGAGCGCACCGCGGCGTCGAGCATCGCGCAGTAGAGGTTGAAGCCGATTTCCTGCATCTCGCCGCTCTGCTCCTCGCCGAGGACTTCTCCGGCGCCGCGGATCTCGAGGTCGTGCATCGCGAGGAAAAAGCCCGAACCGAGTTCCTCCATCATCTGGATCGCCTCCAGCCGTTTTCTCGCCTGCCCCGTGATGTTTCCTTCCTCGGGCAGCAGCAGATAGGCATACGCCTGGTGATGCGAGCGGCCGACGCGCCCGCGCAACTGGTGCAGCTGCGCGAGCCCGAACTTGTCGGCGCGATTGATGAGGATCGTGTTCGCGCTCGGCACGTCGATCCCGGTCTCGATGATCGTCGTGCAGAGAAGCACGTTGAAGCGCTGCTGGTAGAAGTCGCGCATCACGTGCTCGAGCTCCCGCTCGCGCATCTGGCCGTGCGCGACGCGGATGCGCGCCTCGGGCACGAGCTTCGCGAGCGATTCCTCGACCTGGCCGATGGTGTCGATGTCGTTGTGGACGAAGTAGGTCTGCCCGCCGCGCTTCAGTTCCCGCATCACCGCCTCCCGCATGAGGCCGCGGCTGTGGCGCGAGACGAAGGTCTTGATCGCGAGGCGGCGCTGCGGCGCGGTGGCGATGACCGAGAAATCGCGCAAGCCTTCGAGGGACATGGCTAGCGTGCGGGGAATCGGCGTCGCGGTCAGTGTCAGCACGTCGACTTCCGCCCGCAGCGCTTTCAGTCGTTCTTTCTGCCGCACGCCGAAGCGGTGTTCCTCGTCGATGATGACGAGCCCGAGGTTCTTGAACTTCACTTCGGACCCGAGCAGCTTGTGTGTGCCGATCGCGATATCGATGCGCCCCTCGGCCAGACCCCTGAGCGCCTCGGCCGACTCCTTCGCGCTGCGAAAGCGCGAGAGCTCCGCGATCTTCACCGGCCAGTCGGCGAAACGGTCGCTGAAGGTATTGAAGTGCTGCTCCGCGAGCAGCGTGGTGGGAACGAGGACTGCGACCTGCTTCCCGTCGGCCACCGCGACGAATGCCGCGCGCAGTGCGACCTCGGTCTTCCCGAAGCCCACGTCGCCGCAAATGAGGCGATCCATCGGCTTGCCGCTCTTCAGATCCGTCAGCGTCGCGTTGATGGCCGCGGCCTGGTCGGGCGTCTCCTCGAATGGAAAACCTTCGGCGAACGCCTCGTAGTCATGCTGCTTCAGCTGGAAGGCGAACCCTTTGCGTGAAGCGCGCTGCGCGTACAGGTGAAGCAGCTCGGCGGCGGTGTCGCGCACCTGCGCCGCGGCTTTCTTCTTCGCCTTGTCCCACTGGCCGCTGCCGAGCTGATGCAGGGGTGCGGCCTCGGGCGCGGCGCCGCTGTAGCGGCTGATGAGATGCAGGCCCGAGACCGGCACGTACAACTTGTCTCCGCCCGCGTACTCGAGCGTCAGAAATTCGGTCTCGCCCTCACCGAGGTCCATCGTCTTCAAGCCGAGATAGCGGCCGATGCCATGCTGCTCATGGACGACGGGGTCGCCGATCTTCACCTCGGAAAGGTCGCGCAGCATTCCTTCCGTCGTGGCACGCCGGCCTTCGCGTTCGCGGCGCGTGCGCGCCTGTGCAGCGTAGAGCTCGTTCTCGGTCACGATGGCGAAGCCACGGCCGGGATAGACGAAGCCCGCGTGCAGCGGCCCGGCGCCGAGCATCACGCGCTCGTTCGCTGCCTGGAAGTGCGCGTAATCGTTGGCGGGCGCCGGCTTGAAGCCGTATTCCGCGAAGTACTCGAGCATCGTCTCGCGGCGGCCCTGGCTCTCGGCGAGTATCAGGGTGCGGCCGTCGCGCTGCGCGAGGAAATCTAGGAGCTGGTGCAGCGGATTTGCCGCGCGGCGCTCCACCGCGAGCGGGGGCAGGGCAGTCGTCGCCGCGGCGATCTCACCCCCATCCCAACCTTCCCCCGACGGAAATTGGATCCGCGCGAACGGTTTGATGGCGCCGAAAAACGCCTCCGCCGTAAGAAACAGCTCCTGCGGCGGAAGCGCCGGGTTCGCGCGGTCGCCGCGCAGCATGTCGTATCGGGCGCGCGTTTCGTTCCAGAAATCCGTGACCGCCGTTTCCAGCGCGCCCTGCAGCCAGACCTGGGTGTTGTCGGGCAGGTAATCGGTGAGGAGCGCGGTCTTGTCGAAAAAAAGCGGGAGATAGTACTCGATGCCGGCGCTCGGTATGCCTTTGCTCACGTCCAGGTAGATGTTGCTCTTCGAGGGGTCGCCTTCGAACTTCTCGCGGAAGTTCCGGCGAAACCGCGTCTGTCCGGCTTCGTCCATCGGAAATTCCCGCGCCGGCAGGAGCCGCACTTCGGGCACCTTGTAGATGCTGCGCTGGGTATCGACGTCGAAGCTTCGGATCGTTTCGATCTCGTCATCGAGCAGATCGAGGCGATAGGGAAGAGCGCTTCCCATCGGGAAAAGGTCGATCAGCCCGCCGCGGTAGCAGTATTCACCGGGGGCGAGCACCTGCGTGACATGTGTGTAACCCGCGAGTGTGAGTTGGCGCCGCAGCTCCTCGGGCGCGAGCTTCTCGCCTTGCTTGAAGAAAAACGTGTGCGCGGCGAGATATTCGACGGGCGCGAGCCGGTAGAGCGCGGTGGTGACCGGCACGATGGCGACGTCGAAATCGCCGTGCATGATCTGGTAGAGCGTCGCGAGCCGCTCCGACACGAGATCGTGGTGCGGCGAGAAATGGTCGTAGGGCAACGTCTCCCAGTCGGGGAAGAGATGCACCTTGAGCTGCGGCGCGTAGAACGGGATTTCCTCGAGCAGGCGCTGCGCGTGCCACGCGTTTTCGGCGATGACGAGGACCGGGCGCGCGCGCAGGGCGAGTTCCGCCATCGCGAGCGCGTCGCTCGAGCCATGCAAGGGCGGTGACAGGGCGCGCTGACCCGGCGCCGGTACGGTGAGATCCACCATCAGTCGAAACAAAAACTGTTAATTATACAGACCCTTTGCATACTGCCGCCGCCCAACGCAAAGGGAAAGGGGACAGACCACTAAGGACACCCCTGGGAACGTCCTTAGTGGTCTGTCCCCAAGGCCGAATGGCGGATCAGAGCGGGGAATGGATGCCGATGGGGATGCGGCGCGGGCCGAACTGACCGCTGTACGTTTCGAAGCGGCCGGGAATCGCGTGTCCGCAATCCGGGCAACGGCCCTCTGCCGTCACCCGCTGCTGCTCGATGCGATACCAGTCGCGCACGATGAGCGGCGCGCGGCATCCGGGGCAGTAGGTCGTTCCGCCTTCGGTATCGTGCACGTTGCCGGTGTAGACGTAGTGGAGCCCTTCGTCAAGCGCGATCGAGCGGGCGCGCGTGAGCGTTGCAGGCGGCGTGCGCGCAATATCGGTGAGCTTGTAGTCCGGGTGAAACGCGGTGAAATGCACCGGGACATCGGGCCCCAGTTCTCGCATGATCCACTGGCACTCGGCGCGCATCTCCTCGCTCGAGTCGTTCTTTCCCGGAATGAGGAGCGTCGTGATCTCGAACCACACGTCGGTTTCGTGCTTGAGATAGACGAGCGTCTCCAGCACGGGCTTCAACCGCGCGCCGCACAGCTTGATGTAGAACTCGTCGGTAAAGCCTTTCAGATCGACGTTGGCCGCATCCATCTTCGCATAGAACTCGCGCCGCGCGCGCTCGTGGATGTAGCCCGCCGTCACGGCGACGGCCTGGATGCCCTGCTCGCGGCAGGCGTCCGCTACATCCATTGCATATTCGGCGAAGATCACCGGATCGTTGTAGGTGAAGGCGATGCTGCGGCAGCCGCGTTCCGCTGCGGCACGGGCGATCGCCTCGGGCGACGCCTCGTCGGCGAGCGTATCCATTTCCCGCGACTTCGAAATGTCCCAGTTCTGGCAGAACTTGCACGCGAGGTTGCAGCCCGCGGTGCCGAACGACAGGATGCTCGTGCCGGGGTAGAAATGATTGAGCGGCTTCTTCTCGACGGGATCGATGCAGAAGCCCGAGGAACGGCCGTACGTCGTGAGCACCATTTCGTCGCCCAGCCGCTGGCGCACGAAACAGGCTCCGCGCTGCCCCTCATGAAGGCGGCAATCGCGCGGACAGAGATCGCATTGCATGCGGCCGTCGGGCAGCATGTGCCAGTAACGGCCGGGATAACGGGATGCATTCATGGCATGAGCGCGCACAATTCCGATTCGCGCCATTTCGTCACGGTATAGCGGTAAAGCTTCACTTGGGGATCCCAGAAGTCGGGCGGCAGGCCGGCCTTGTACTTCAAGTGCGCCATGAAATCGGCCGCGTCGGCGAAGTCGCTCCAGACCTGCGGCAGAAAAGTGCTCTTGTGGTGGCCATAGTGGAAAATGATGCCGTCGACCCCCGGCCGCAGCAGGCCCAGGACCTCGTTCTCGTCGGCGCAGACGAGCGGCTCCAGCGCGGACAAGAGCGAAATCTCCACTTCGATGCCGTCGAATTCATCGGCAGTGAGCGGCTTGAAGCGCGGGTCGCGAAAGGCGGCAGCGACCGCGTTGGCCCTCACGTCCTCGCCGAGCGCACGATGCGCCTCAAGCGTGCCGATGCAGCCGCGCAGCCGCGCTTCGTAGATGAGTGTGATGAAGCACGCGCCCGGCTCGCGCAACCATGGCCGCTCTTCGGGAGCGGGGAGCGCGCGACCGATTTCCTGGGCAATCGCAACCCGCGCGAGCGGCAGCAGGACGATTCCCGCATCCTGCGGCAGGAGGGCATGGTGCGCGTCAGTGCTCATCGCGCTCCTCGAAGTAGGCAAAGGCGCCATAGCCCACGACCCGGCCGCGGTCACCGGCCGTGTCGCCGGAGTTCCTGAGGTCGACGAGTTGCGGCTGCAGTCCGCGCCGGCGTGCAGCAAGGTTTACGCCGATGACCGGCGTTGCGCCGCAGGCCTGTTCGTGCGTGATATCGGTCCTTAACGCCAGTATCGCGCTCGCCGTGCCGCGGTCTATTGTCTGCGCCTCGTCATACGGGTGATAGTGCGACAGGTCCGAGCTGATCACGAGGAGCGTTTCCGTGCCGCCCCACAGGGTATCGAGCACTTCGGCCACTTCTTCGGCATCGGCATAGCCGACCGCGAAGGGAACGAGCGTGAATGCGCCGAGGATAGCCTGCAGGAACGGCAGATGCACTTCGAGCGAATGCTCGTAGGCGTGCGCGGCGGAACTCGTCGTGATCTGCGGCAATCTTCTCACCGCGGCAACCGCTTCCCGATCGATCGGCATGGTGCCCATCGGCGTAACGAAGGCTTCCGCTTCCGGCAATGCGAGGCCGTTTACGGCGACCCGATGCGTGGGCCCGAGCAGCACGACACGCTGGATGCGATCGCACGCGGGCGTGAGCAGCGCATAGACGCTCGCGGCGATCGGCCCGGAATAGATGTAGCCTGCATGCGGCGCGACGATCGCCTTGGGAGCGCGGCTGGCGGGTTCGGATTGCGGCGCGGCGCGCAGCATGGCATCCACCGCGGTGTGCAATTCGCCGGGGTCGCGTGGGTAGAACATGCCGGCAACCGCCGCCGGACGCGTGGTGCCAGTAAAGAGTTGCGCCATCGCGCTCAATGTCTCAATGTTATAGGCGGAACGTTCCAAATCAAATGCCGCCCTTGATTATAGACCCGCGTGTGCGGTGCGTCGGGTGACAAAAGTTAAGCCGCATCGGCTGCTACAATGCCCCGAAACATTCGGCGATTGAAGCGATGGCGAGATATTTCGCGCTGATCCCTGCGGCGGGCAGCGGATCGCGCATGGGGAGTGAGCTTCCCAAGCAGTATCTTCAGCTGGCGGGGCGGCCGCTGCTTTACCACGCGCTCGCGCGCCTCTGCGCCTGCCCCGCGATCGCGCACGTCTTCGTCGTACTGGCGCAGGGCGATTCCCATTTCGGGCGCTGCGACTGGAGCGAATTCTCCTCGAAGCTCGAGCCGCTTTATTGTGGCGGCCAGACGCGGGCGGCGAGCGTCTTCAACGGACTGCTCGCGGTGCGCGATGCCGTGGCGTCATCGGATTGGGTGCTCGTGCACGATGCCGCGCGTCCGTGCCTCGGCACGTCGGAACTCGAGCGCCTGCTGGGCGAGGTGGGCGAGGACGATACCGGCGGCTTGCTCGCCGTACCGGTCGCGGACACGTTGAAGCGCGGGAACCGCGAAGGGCGGGTGGTGCAGACGCAGCCTCGCGACCACCTGTGGTGTGCGCAGACGCCGCAGATGTTCCGTTACCGTTTGCTGCTGGAAGCGCTGCGGGCTACCGATCACGCGCTGGTGACCGACGAAGCGGGTGCGATCGAAGGGCTCGGGCTCAAGCCGCGGCTCGTGATGGGCGATGCGCGCAACATCAAGGTGACGCAGCCAGCCGATCTCGCGCTTGCCGAGCTGATTCTGAAGGATCGTTGAACCGCCAAGGGCCGCCACGAGCATTAGCTATGAGGATAGGACAAGGTTTCGACGTCCATGAACTGGTCGCCGGGCGCAAGCTCATCATCGGCGGCGTCGAGATACCGTACGAGCGCGGGCTCGCGGGCCACTCCGACGCGGATGTGCTATTGCATGCCGTGTGCGACGCGCTGATCGGCGCGGCCGCGCTCGGCGACATCGGGACGCATTTCCCGGACACCGATGAGAAATACCGCGGCATCGACAGCCGTGCGCTCTTGCGCGAGGTGGTCCGTCTTCTCGCGGCGCACGGCTGGCGTATTGTCAACATCGACGCAACGGTCATCGCGCAGGCCCCACGGATAGCGCCGTTCGTCCGCGCCATGTGCGGGAACATTGCGCATGATGCGGGAATGGAAGCGGGCGCGGTGAACATCAAGGCGAAGACGACCGAGAAGCTGGGTTTCATCGGCCGCGGCGAGGGGATCGCAGCGGAAGCGGTTGCGTTGATTACTCGTATTCACAACGAGGGGGCGGCTTCGTGAAGCCCGCAACAGAGCGCGGCGAGACGGCCCGCCTCTTCTTCGCACTGTGGCCCGACGAACGGACCCGCTCGGCGCTTGCTGCGATGGCGCGCGAGTATTGTGCCGAGTGTGGCGGGCGGGCGGTGCCGGGCGCCAACATCCATCTCACGCTCGCATTCCTCGGCGATGTTCCGGTCGTGCGTATGCGCGAGCTGCTCGCGCTTGCAAGCGGGATTGCGCCCTCGCCGTTCGCGCTCGCCATAGACCATCACGGCTACTGGCGGCATAACCGCATCGTCTGGGCCGGCGCCCGGCAATGTCCCTTGCCGCTACGGCAGTTGGCGGGCGAGCTGGCGGAATCGATGCGCGCGAACGGCTTCAGGTACGACGCGCGCGAATACGCTCCGCACATCACGCTTGTCCGGGACGCCCGGCGTGGGCCCGGGCCCGCCATGTTGGTGCCCGTTGTGTGGCAGGTCGCGGACTTTGTGCTCGTGCGCTCGACACCGGGCGGGGGCTCATCGGCATACGAGATCGTCGGGCGTTGGCCTTACGAGCAGCCCCGGGGACTCAGCAAGCAGAAACGGTAACCCGGGCGTTATGCGGTTGTTATAATCAGACGCGTCTCAGCTCGGGAGACTACGAATGGGCGGCCTCGAATACCTGGCAGTCTTCACCCGCGAGCGTTCGGCAGGGAGGGATGGCAGCGCCGACGTGTTGCGGCTAGCGTGGAGCGAGGACGACTGGAAGAAGCTGCTCCTCCGCACCGAGCCGCAGCGCTTCCGCGCCGGCGATATCGTCATTCAGCGCGGCGCAGCCGACCGCGCCCTCTGCCTGATCGCGGCCGGCTCGCTCGAAGTGGGACTATATCGGGCAGAAGGCGTGCCGATCGCGCGCATCGGCGTGGGCAGCGTCGCGGGCGAGCAGGCTTTCTTCGACGGCCAGCCGCGATCGATGAACGTCTGGGCGGTAAGCGACGGAGCGCTGCTCAGGTTGACGCTTGACGCGTTCGAGGCCTTCGGGCGGGAAGAACCGGCGCTCGCGCGCGACCTCTTGTTCGCATTGGGGCGCGTCCTTTCTCTGCGGCTGCGCCACACCACTAAAGCTTGACACCGCCCACGCCGCGAAAACAGAAGAACCACAAACCGCCAAGAGTGCAAAGAGCGCCAAGTATCAAGTACTCGTCATACCGGCAATTACTCGTCATACCGGCGAAAGCCGTTATCCAGGCGTACCCCCGGAAAAGCCGCCGCTTCTTTCTGGACCCCGGCCTTTGCCGGGGAGGCGACTGCTCGTAAGCCTTCAGTTTCTTGGCGGTCTTGGCGGTTCAATGTTTTTTTGAAGACAGAGGCAACTCGACGCGCACGCGCAACCCGCCGCCATCGCGGCCGAAGAGCTGCACAGCGCCGCCGTGCCCGCGTGCGATGCGGTCCACGATCGCGAGGCCGAGCCCGGTGCCGGGCCCGCCGCGCGCGCTGTCGAGCCGCGTGAACGGCTGCAGCATGTGGTCCCTTTCGCCGGCGGGGATTCCGGGGCCGCGGTCGAGCACTTCGATGAATGCCGTCGCATCATTGCTGCCCGTGACAATTTCCGCCGCGCCGCCGCCATGGCGCAGCGCATTCTCGACGAGGTTCTGGATGAGCCGTTGTATCGCGAGCGGCCGAAGCGGCAGCGCCGGCACGGGCCTGAGATCCATCGACACGTTCCGGTCGAGCCGCGCGTAGCGCTCGGAGATGCTGCGCACGATCGCGTTCAAGTCGCCTTCAGCCATCACCGGCTCGGAATCGGTGAGCCGCGCGAAATCGAGAAACTGGCTGATCGCGGCATCGATGTCCTCGATGTCCCGCTCGATGCCTTCCTTGAGTTCCGACGGGTCCCTGCAGGCGAGCATCTCGACGCCAAGGCGGATGCGCGAAAGCGGCGTCCGCAGATCGTGCGACACGCCGGCAAGGAGCAGGGTGCGCTCGTCGTCGAGCCGTTTGAGGTCGGCCGCCATCTGGTTGAACGCGCTTGCGAGCGTGCTGATCTCGGCGGGGCCGGACTCTTCCACCGGCCGCGGGATTTTGCCCTGGCCGACTTCGGCAGCGGCGCGCGTGAGCTGCCGCAAGGGGCGGTTGATCCAGGCGACCATAAAGTAAGCGCCGGCGAGTGCCGCGAGCAGCACGAACAGTCCCCACCCGATCCACCGCAGCGGCTCGTTGCGCTCGATGCGGGCGCGCGGCAGCATCACCCAGTACTCGTCGTCGTCGATCCCGAAGCTCACCCACACGCCGCGCACGCCACTGCGGCTCACCGCGAGCCGTGTGTCTGGTCCCAATTGCCGACGCAACTCCGTGGCCATGATCTGCAGAAACGGGCGGTCCGGAAGCGGGGCCACGACCTCTTCGGGCTCCGAGACGTAGATCTGGATGCCTTCGCTCCTCGAAAGCTCGGCGAGCAGTGAAAAGCGCTTTTCGGGCTGCGAAGTGACGAGCGCCGCGCGGGTGAGATTGACCACGCTGGCGATCTGCTGTGCCACTTGCCGCGCGCGCGGCTCGCGTTCGGATACGCGGAAGATCTGCAGCCACGCGAGATGCGCGACGACGAGGATCACCGCAATGATCAGCACGCTTCGGGCGAGCAGCGTGCGCGGGAGAAATCGCGCCATGGCCGCTCGGACACGGCGGGTCAGCGCAGCGCCGCGGAGGGGCTTGTCTTCGGCGCGGACCGCGGTCACTGCTCGCGGCTTCTGCCGTCGGGTATGAAAACGTAGCCGAAGCCCCATACCGTCTGGATGAAGGCCGGCTTTGCCGGATCGGGCTCGATCAGGCGGCGCAGCCGCGAGACCTGCACGTCGATCGAGCGGTCGAAGGCGCCGAATTCGCGCCCGCGCGCGAGCTCCATCAGCTTGTCACGCGAGAGCGGCGTGCGCGGGTGCTGCACCAGCACCTTGAGCAGCGCGAACTCGCCGGTCGTGAGCGACACGTCATCGCCGTTCCTGCTCAGACTGCGCGTGGCGAGATTGAACGTGAAGTCGCCGAAGTGGACAACCTGCATGTCGGCAGACGGAGCGCCGGGTGGCTGCGGCGCGGGCCGCCGCCGCAGCACCGCCTGGATGCGGGCGACGAGCTCGCGCGGATTGAAGGGCTTGGCGAGGTAATCATCGGCGCCGACCTCCAGCCCGACGATGCGGTCGACATCGTCACCCTTGGCCGTCAGCATGATGATCGGCATGGTCTCGTTGCTGCCGCGCAGCCGCCGGCAGATGCTCAATCCGTCCTCGCCGGGGAGCATGAGATCGAGCACCATGAGATCGTAGCGCTCGCGGGCGAGATGGCGGTTCATGTCGGTCGCATCGGCGACAGCGCGCACGCTGAATCCCTGCTCGGTCAGATAGCGGTTGAGCAGATCGCGCAGCCGCAGATCGTCGTCCACGACGAGGATTTTTATTCTGGTATCTGGCATGACGTGAATGGTAGACGGCAGTCGGCTTGCACGATGTGCCGTGCGTGTAAAAGTTTATTGCCCAGATTCGAGGGGAAACAAATTGTTACAAAAAACCGTCGCGGGGCTGCGCGTCGCGCCGGTCATTGCGTTAGTCTAACCGACAACATGACGGCGCCCCGCATGCGCGAGGTTTGTCCGGAAGGGGCAAGCATGCGGCTCGCTATAATGGGTCGCGGCGCACGGGCGCCATGATTCGCCAGCAGGGGATCAGTGGATGAGAACGTGGTTGGCAATGCTGGGGCTTGCGGTCGTCTTTTGGGCGCATACCGCCATCGGCGCGCCGTGGGACTTCCGGCCCGGCCTGCAGCAGCAGGACCGGCGCAATCAGGCGCCGCGCCAGGCGAAAGAGCGGCGCGATCAGCGCGCCGCGCCACAGCGGGACGATCGCCAGCGGCAACACCTGAGCGATGAGGAGCGGCGTGATCTGCGCCGCGATCTGGACCGCGCCAACCGGGAGCTCTACCGGCGGAACCGGCAGCGCTGAGCACCTCGCGCGGCGCACCTTGGCGGGGCCACAAGCGGTTAAGTTTCAATAGCTTGCCTGCGCGTCACGCGGGACCGGCGAATCCGCGTGTAATGCGGATATCATAAATTCACCGTCTTCGCAGCCCGGAAACCTGATGCAGGGGACTGTTTTCTCGCGTTATTCCGGCAGTCAAGCTAGAATGTCGGCGGGATTATCGGACTCGATGCGGCAGGCATAAGAACTGGAGAAAAACCATGCAGGCAACCCGGATACGCCAGAAGGACGGCATTTTCTACTTCGCGAGCTATCCCGCCGCCGACATACTGGGCAAGGTCCGCTTCATCAGCCGCTTCTATGGCGAGGGTGAAGAGATCACGCCCCAGGCGGTGCCGCACAACGACGAAGTTGCGCAGTTCATTGCGCGCATCGAGCGCACCGACGAAGCGTTTCAGCGCCCGCTGTCCCGCGCCAAGGTGCGCTCGCTGAAAAACTTCTATGAAATGGCGGTCTCTCAGCCGCCAATCCCGGGCACAGTGCTTCTCTTCACGGGGGAGACGCTGCGCTTCACGGGAAGCGGGTCGAACGGCGACGTCGGGAGCCTGCAGGAACCGGACTCCAAGTACCTGATCATCGACGGCCAGCACCGGCTGGCGGCGCTGCGCTTCTATCTTCGGGAGCACCCGGGGGAGGCTTCCAGCATCAGCGTGCCGTGCATCATATTCGACGGCCGCAGTGAAGATTTCGCAGCGGAGATGTTCGTTATCATCAACTCGACACCGACCCGAATCAACAAGAGCCACCTCGTCGATCTCTACGAGCGCGTGTCGTGGGCGGATCCCGACCGGCGCTTCGCGGCGCGTATGGTGGAAGACCTCTACAGCGAGGGCGACAGCCCGTTGCGCTATCGCATCAACCGGCTGGGGGGGCGCAGCCAGAAGGACAAATGGATACTGCAGGCGGAGCTCTTCAACGAGCTCCACCGCTGGGTGAGCGGCGACTGGAAGAAGATTCGCCAGAGCTCGAATACCTACCGCGAAGAAGAGCGTTACTACAGCGTGATTCGCGATTTCCTCAAGGCTGCCCAGAAGGTGTGGGGCGACGCCTGGGGCCATGACAGCTACATGGTCACGAAACCCGTCACTCTCAAGGCGATGGTGCGGGTGTGCGCCGACCTGGCGCGCCA
>CAMPGR010000014.1 GCA_946885605.1 uncultured Pseudomonadota bacterium | reverse complement strand
TAACATTGATTGGTTGACAAATTGGTCGGTTTGCAAAGTGCCATTTTTGCCATGCGGTTGTCATCTTTCAAGCGGGATCAGGGCGTTAGCCTGAATTGGGTGACAAATTAGTTGACGTCCATCGTCATGCGGCGTTTTCTGTGCGCCATGTCAAAGGAATAGATCCATACCGGAACTAATGATACGCCCGGAGAGGCAAGACGGGTCAATCCTCGGGCGGTTTGGCGGCAAGAGCCCGTAGAAGAGCGGCTCGCCGCCGAGAATCGCTCCCGGAGGGGCACTGCTATCCGCGCACGAGTTGCGGTTCCGCGCAAAGGACCAAGCGCGAGATGGCCGCACATTCGATGCCGAAGGGCAGGTAGCCGGCATATCCCAGTAGTGGCATCTGGAAGATCGGGAAGCTGTCGACGTAGGGAACCGTATATTCCCAGTGCGCAAGGCTGCCAAAGTTCCACATCTCCCAGAAGAAGCCGCAGACGAGCGCTCCCGCCGAGTACGAGACCAACTCGCGCCAGTCGCCGTGCGCAAGCGGCTCGAAGACGGTTGCCCGGTCACCGAGCGCCTGGAGAGAGACAATGACCAGCGCAGGCGAGATCCAGACCAATGGATAAAGAAGCTCGGGGAATATGCCGAGCCCAACGAGCGAGATGACCGTCACACCGAGGACTACGAGCGCCAGCGGCTTCGGGTGGCGCAGTCGCACCGGATACCAGCGGCGAAATGCAGCATCGACGCGTTTGAACGTGCCGATCAGTTCGGCGGTGCTGGTGACTGCCGGAAGGACTGTCGAGAACGCGAGGCTCGCGAAGATCGCATACTCGAGCGGGCTGAACTCCTTCACGCCGACGTAATACCAGTTTCCGACGAACCGGTTGAGGTACTCGAAGAACCACCAGAACAACGCGCTCAGCGGAAAGAGTGCTGCGAAACGCGAGGGTTGCCGCGTGAGGAGTGAGCTGCCCTTGCGGCGCACGGTGAGCGCGTTGACGACGCCGATGTAGCCGAGCCAGAGGGGTGCAAACGTATGCTGCTGGAGCGCCTCGAACCATTCGAAACGCGCCCAGGCGAGCGTCCAACTTGCGACGAGCAGGGCGAGAGCCGCCCATCCCCACCATGGCATCGGCCTATCGACTTTCGGAGTGGGGCGCGTCGAGCGGGGTGCTTTGAGCAGCCGCCAAACGAGTGGTGTGACGGCCACCACGATGAACGCCAGCATCAGCAGGAATACCGGCCATGAGAGGCTGGCAACTGCGACCGAGACGGGACGCGGCGGCAGGTCGAGGTACGGCCGAATCGGTTTTCCTGCGAGCCACACGCCGATCAGCGGGCCGCCCAGCAGGATGAGCGCAGAGCAGCAGACAATGGCCCACGGTCTCATCACCGCGGGCGCCTATCGATCCTCGTGCAAATGGTTGACAAACCATCTGCACCGTAAATCTCCCCTCGCCTGCGACGCGGGAGAGGGCGGGGGTGAGGGCAGAGCGGCGTCAGTCAATTTCTACGACGCTCGTTAATGCTCCAACTGCTCCAAGAATTTGTACATCGCCGTGTGATCGGATCCCGAACCGAGCGCGCGCTCCGCCTCGTTCCAGATCTCGACGCAGTGTTCCGCAAGCCGCGACGGACCGTGAACTGCGTGCGCCACTTCGAGCGCCGTGCGCAAGTCCTTTGCCATGAGCCCGGTAGTGAATCCGGCGTCGAAGGCGCCCGAGAGCATGAACTGCTTCATCTTTACCTTGGTGGTGTTGTTCATGCCGGTGGAGGCATTGAGGATATCGACGACCACATTGGGAAATAGCCCGAAGCGCTGTCCGACGATGACCGCTTCGCATGCCGCGACGAGCCCCGCTGCGGAGACGTAGTTATTGAGCGCCTTGATGGCGTGCCCCGCGCCGAGCGGACCGGCGTGGAAGATCTGGGTGCCGAGCTTTTCCAGTATCGGCCGGCAGGCTTCGAGCACCTCTGCATCGCCGCCTGCCATGATCGCGAGCTCTCCTGTCACCGCGCGCCGCACTCCGCCCGAAACCGGCGCATCGATGAACTTTACGCCACGCGCTTCGAAGAGCTGGCCGAGCTCCCGCGTGCTGACCGGGGAGGACGAGCTCATGTCGATGACGGTAGATCCGACTTTCAGATTTGCCGTTACGCAATTCTGCACATTGCCGCCCTCGCCGCAGAGGGCAGTGCGCACCGCCTTGTCGTCGGGAAGCATGGTGATGACCGTGCCGCATCGCGTGCCTACGTCTGCAAGATTGGGCGCGACCTCGACGTCGTGCGTCGCGGCGAAGTCGGCCGTCCGTTTAGGATCGATGTCGTAGATGACGAGCTTATATCCGGCCTTCCTTAAATTGGCCGCCATGGGGGTGCCCATCGCGCCGATGCCGACGAATCCGATTTTCTCCGGGATCGCGTTCATGCCACTCCTCGACTCACTTCTTGCGTTTCTCCTGCAGCCTGCTCTGGTCCACGCAGGCCGCAAGCTCGGGGCCGCGCTTCCCCTTGCACGGCTGATAGATACGGTTTACGCGCTCGCAGCGCTGTTTCGCCCCGCCGCTTTTCTTCGTTTCGCACACGAGCGGCGACTGGTTTGCGCGCACGCACGCATGGACTGCACCGGCATCGCCCTCGTTGTGGCAGAACTCTATCGCGCGGTTGTCCGCTTCGCAGCGCGCCTTGTCCGGTTCGAAACGGCAGTCCCTGAGAATGAGATGCGTGCCGCGCTCGGGCTCGAACTCCACCTGCCCAAAGGCGCTGCAGGCGGCTCCAAGGAGAAAGACGTACGCAACGCCACGCGCACCCATTGGTGATCCTCTGCCCCGTTTGCTTCGGTCTTTCGCGCCTTTGTTACCTTGCGTCGTTCGCTTCCTTTGCGTCCTTCGCGTCTATGCTTTGGCTTTCAAAGCCTCGGCGCGGATGGCGGACAACGTCGTGCGCGGGGTGATCGCTTCCGGGTCGATCCTTAACTCGAGGAGAGCGGACGTCTCGGCCTTCATCGCGCGCTCGAACGCCGCTTCGAACGCGGCGGTGCTTTCCACCGTCTCCCCATACAACCCATACGCGCGGGCGAGCGCGGCGAAATCCGGATTTTTGAGCTCCGTGCCGCTTACACGTCCCGGGTATTCGCGTTCCTGATGCATGCGGATGGTGCCGTACATGCCGTTGTTGACGACGATGAACACGATTCGCAGCCCGTACTGCGCGGCGGTTGCGAGCTCCTGCCCGGTCATCAGGAAGTCGCCATCGCCTGCGAAGGCGACCACCGGCCGATCGGGGTGCACGAGCTTCGCCGCAATGGCGGCGGGCACGGCATAACCCATCGCGCCGCTCGTCGGCCCGAGCTGCGTGCGAAATCCGGTGTAGCGATAAAAACGGTGCACCCAGATCGAGAAGTTGCCTGCGCCATTGGTGACGATCGTCTCCGGCGGCAGGCGGTCTCTCAGGAACGCCACCACCTCGCTCATGTTCACGCGACCCGGCACGGAAACCGGCTTCTGCCACGCTTCGAAATCCGCGCGCGCGCCTTCGGTCCATTCGTCCCACACCCTGCGCACGGGCGCGAGCCCTCGCGCCGCGGATGCAAACTCCGGCATGCCGGAGTTGATGAGGAGGTCGCCCTGATACACGCGCCCGAGTTCTTCGGCGCCGGGGTGGATATGGACGAAGCGCTGCTTCGGACGCAGCACATCGACGAGCGTGTAATTGAGCGTGGTCCACTCGCCGAGCCGCGCGCCGATCACAAGAAGGAGATCGGTTCCACGTATGCGTTCGGCGAGCTTCGGATTGAGGCCCACTGCGACATCGCCGACGTAATGGGGATCGCGATTGTCGAGCAGGTCCTGGGCGCGGAAGGAGCAGCCCACAGGCAGGTTGAATGTCGTGACGGATGCCTTCAGGTCCTCGCATCCCTGGCGATTCCACCCGCTGCCGCCGAGAATCGCGAACGGCTGCTCGGCTTGCGCCAGCATCGCGCGAAGCTGATTCATTTGCTCGGGACCGGGATGTCCCGCGACGCGCTGATAACGCCCCACATCCGCGACGCTCGCGGTGTCCGTCTGCATATCTTCCGGCAGCGCGAGAACGACTGGTCCGGGTCGTCCCGACGTTGCCGTATGGAAAGCGTGGCTCAAGTATTCGGGGACGCGGTCGGCGCGGTCGATCTGCGCGACCCACTTCGCCATCTGCCCGAACATGCGCCGGTAGTCCATTTCCTGGAACGCTTCGCGCTCGACGACGTCATTCCCGACCTGGCCGATGAAGAGGATGAGCGGGGTCGAATCCTGGAACGCGGTATGCACGCCGATCGAGGCGTTGCACGCGCCCGGTCCGCGCGTGACGAAGCAGATGCCCGGGCGGCCCGTCATCTTTCCATACGCTTCGGCCATGTTGACGGCGCCGCCTTCCTGCCTGCAGATCACGAATCTGATGACGTCGCGTTTCTCGTAAAGCGCATCGAGCACCGCGAGGTACGACTCCCCGGGTACGCCAAATGCAAGATCGACGCCGTGTATGTGCAGCGCATCGACCAGTATCTGCGCTCCGGTCCGGGTGAGGGGTGCAGGGGCATTCATGTTGGAGTGAGCCGGTGTAGGGGAGAAAGCGGGAACGAAAGCCTATCACGAAGCCTCGAGTAAGGGCATCCCGCGCCGGCGCTGTCATATACTCGGACCCATCTTCGTATCTGGAGCGCAGCATGGCAGTGTTGGTGACAGGCGGCGGAGGATTCGTCGGACTGAACCTGGTGGAGGCCCTGCTCGAGCGGGGCGAGGAAGTCATCCTCTTCGATAGCGGGGCGCTGCCTGCGGCCGCTCAGCGCGGCCTGTCGCGATACCGGACGCAGCTCAATGTCGCGAGAGGAGACGTGCGCGATGCGGCGCAGGTGCACCAGGTATTCGAAACGCATCCCATCGAGGCCATCGCGCATTGCGCCGCGGTGACTTCCGGCGCTGCGCGCGAAAGCCGCGACGCCGCCACCATCGTGAACATCAACGTCCATGGCACGCTCAATATTCTCGATGCCGCACGCGCGCACGGCGTGCGACGTGTGCTTTACACGAGTTCGGGCGCGGTCTATGGCGAATCGCTATACCGCTTGGTGCGGCTGTACGAAGAGAGCGCCGTCATGCCGCTCACGCTCTACGGCATTACCAAGTTTACCGCCGAGCGCCTGTGCGCAAGAATGCGGGAGCTGTGGGAGCTCGACGTGGTCTGCGCGAGGCTAGGCACGGTGATCGGCCCGTGGGAGCGCGATACCGGTGTGCGGGACAGCTACGGCACCCACACACAACTCGCCAGGCTGGCGCTGGCGGGCGGAACGGCCGTTCTGACGCAGCGGGAAGTGCGCCGCGACTGGATCTATAGCCGGGACGTCGCCACGGGTCTGATCGCGCTGCTCGACTGCAAGCGCCCGCGGCACCTTGTGTACAACCTGTCTTCCGGTGTGGAATGGGAGAATCCCATTCGCACGTGGTGTGAAATGCTGAAGACGACGTTCCCGGCTTTCGATTACCGTGTTGCGAGCGAGGGCGAATCCCCGAACATCTGGTACACCGATCGCGATCGTTATCTGATGGACGTCGGGCGGATCGCGCACGATACAGGCTTCACGCCGCAGTTCACGATGCGCGTCGCATATGCGGATTTTCTGGCGTGGCTCAAGCACACACCTGACGCGCTCACGTGATCGTCGGGCACCGTACAAAAAAACCCCCGGTTAGGACCGGGGGAAAACAGGGGAGGGATGGAACCCTGCTTGGAGGAAATCAACAGCGACGCGCTGAACCGGTAAGAAACTGAACTGATGTATCTTCGTCCGTTGCCCCCGATATAGCATCTGCCGTGCCAGCTCGAAATATCGAGCCGTTTCAGGTCCTTATGTCGATTCGACGACCGGCGTCGCCCGAGAACTGTCGTCTGCCGGCGACAAGGTCCTCGCGGGCTGTTATATGTCGCTGAGTGCTCGGGATTTTTCATGTCGTCGGCCAACGACATGCAAGATTCATCGCGGTTGCGCGTATGCCAGCGCCATTCGCGCCCAGCGTTGCGTTTCCCGAGGGGAAAAGGCCGGTGTTGCCATATGCCGACGGCATGGGCTCGAGCCTCTCAGGTGCGGGCGCCGCCGCGAGCCCGAACTGCTTTTCTGCCAACGAGTTTTGCCAGCTCAGCGCCGTGCACCAGCGCAATCGGCTTGCCCGCCGCGAACTGGCGCGCCGCATCGGAGAAGTCTCCGGCCGCGATGCAGATGCCATTGAACGCTTCGTGCTTGTCGAGCGCCTCGTACAACTCGCGCACCGGTCCAACGCCCACCTGTCTCACTTTCCAGCGCCGGCACTGAACCAGAGATAGGCGTCCTTTCTGACGCAGCACGAAATCGAAGGCGCCGTCTCGCGCGGTTTCCACTTCGTAACCGCGCCGCCGATACGCATCGCCGATGAGCACGGCGAATTCTTCCCACGACATGGCAGCGGTGCGAACGGCGCGACCGGCGGAAAGATGAGGCGGGCGATGGCGAAGACCGCCATCGCGACGAGTACCGAGACCCACCACGGCTGCTCGGACAGCAGGGAGAAGAGCGAGCGCTTGGCCATTGCGGCTCGCAATTCTATACTGCGCTTCCTCGCGACCGAACTTTTTTCCTCCGCATGTCGAAACCGCAGCCTTTGAGCGGCATCAAGGTCATCGAGCTCGGCACGCTGATCGCCGGGCCGTTCTGCGCGCGACTGCTCGCCGAGTTCGGCGCGGAGGTGATCAAGATCGAGGCGCCGGACGGCGGAGATCCGCTGCGCAAGTGGCGCAAGCTCCACGAGGGCACCTCGCTCTGGTGGTACGTGCAGGCGCGCAACAAGAAATCGATCACGCTCAACCTCCGGATGCCCGAAGCGCAGGAGATCGTGCGCAAGCTCGTCAGGGACGCCGACATCGTGGTGGAGAACTTTCGGCCCGGCGCGATGGAAAAGTGGGGACTCGGGTGGGAGCCGCTCTCTGCGATCAATCCGGGCCTCATCATGGTGCGGCTCTCAGGCTACGGCCAGACCGGGCCGTACCGCGACCGGCCCGGCTTCGGCGCGATCGGCGAATCGATGGGCGGGATGCGCTATGTCACCGGCTATCCGGACCGCGCGCCGGTGCGCGTCGGCGTCTCGATCGGCGATTCCATTGCGGCATTGCACGGCGTCATCGGCGCGCTCATGGCGCTCCACCATCGCAACCAGAACGGCGGGCGCGGGCAGTACATCGACGTCGCGCTCTACGAGGCGGTCTTCAACATGATGGAGAGCGTGCTCCCGGAGTACGGGATGTACGGCTTCATCCGCGAGCGCAGCGGCGCATCGCTGCCCGGCATCGTGCCGTCCAATACCTACGTCACCCGCGATCGCAAGTATGTGGTGATCGGCGCCAACGCCGACACGATCTTCAAACGCATGATGCGCGCGATCGGCCGCAGCGATCTCGCGGAAGATCCGGCGCTCGCGCACAACGATGGCCGTGTGGCGCGCACGGAAGAGATCGAGCAGGTGATCAGCGACTGGGTCGCGCGGCACGACCTCGGGCGCGTGCTGGAGGTGCTGGACCAGGCGGAAGTGCCGAGCGGAAAGATCTACGACATCGCCGACATCACTGCGGATGTTCACTATCGGGCGCGCGAGATGATCGAGGAACTCAAGCTCGATGACGGAAAGCCGATCAAGGTACCGGGCATCGTGCCGAAGCTTTCAGAGACACCGGGCGAAACCAAGTGGCTCGGGCCCAAACTCGGGCAGCATACCGCGGAGATCCTTACGGCGCTGGGCTATCGGCCGGAGGAACAGGAAGACCTGAAGCGCCGTGGAGTGATTTGAATTGAGGCTCCGCGCGGGATAGAAACGCACGAGCGCGGAAGCCTGCTTGATAGAATGAAGACAAAAGAGAGAAGGAGGGTTCGATGTTCGTGAATTGGATTCGCGTCGCTGCGGCGCTCGTTGCCTTCGCCATGGTGCCGCATGCGTCCGCACAGGCGCTGGAGAAAAAACAGATTACGCTCGCGGTGGGCGGCAAGAATCTCTTTTATTACCTGCCGCTCACCATCGCCGAGCGCAAAGGCTACTTCAGGGACGAAGGGCTCGATGTTCAAATCGTCGATTTCCCGGGGGGCGCCAAGGCGTTGCAGGCGATGGTCGGCGGGAGCGCCGATATCGTCTCCGGCGCTTACGAGCACACCATCAACATGCAGGCGAAGGGCCAGGCCATTGTCGCGGTGGCCTTGCAGGGCCGCTACAACGGCATCGTGCTCGCAGTGCACAAATCGAAGGCCGCACAGTACAAGTCACCGAAGGATTTGAAGGGCTGGAAGATCGGGGTGACGGCGCCGGGGTCGAGCACGCACATGGCCGTGCAGAACCTGCTCGTGAAGAACGGCCTCGAGGCCGACGACATTGCTGCCATCGGCGTCGGCGCTTCCGCCGGCGCAGTTGCCGCCATGAAGAAGGGCGCAGTGGATGCGATATCGAATCTCGATCCGGTGATCACCAAGCTCGAAAAGGACGGAGACATCGTCGTCGCGGTCGATACGCGAACGGACAAGGGCATGCAGGACGTTTATGGTGGCGCCTATCACGCCGGCTGCATCTATGCGCCGGTGGAGTGGGTGAAGAAGCGTCCCAATAGCACTCAGGCGGTGGTGAATGCGATGGTGCGCGCGGCGCTGTGGCTCCGTACAGCGAGCGTCGATGAGGTTGTTGCGACGGTGCCCAGGGAGTACTACGGCGATGACCTCGCGCTCTACAAAGCCGGGCTGCAGAAGAACAGGGAAGGATTTTCGCCGGACGGCCGTTTCTCGATCGAGGGCGCGCAAAACGTCCACAAGGTGCTCCACGCGTTCGTCCCCGAAGTGCAGAAGGCGAAGATCGATCTCGCGGCGACCTTCGACAACCGCTTCGTCGAGCGCGCCCTCGCCAAGTACGGCAAGAAGTAGCGCCTCACGTGACGGATCAAGCGGCGCTGGCGCTCGAGAACATCACCGTAGCGTTTGCACCGCGCAGCGCCGGCGGCCCCGCGTACACCGCGGTGCGCGACACGACGCTCGAAGTCGCGCGCGGCGAATTCGTGTCGGTGGTCGGCCCCACCGGCTGCGGCAAATCGACGCTCCTCAATGTCGCAGCGGGGCTCCTCATGCCCTCGGATGGCCGCGTAACGGTGTTCGGGCGCGCGCTCGGCGGGCTCAATCGCCATGCCGGTTATCTCTTTCAGGCCGACGCGCTCCTTCCCTGGCTCAACGCGCTGGAGAACGTCGCAATCGGCCTGCGCTATCGAGGCACGCCGAAAGCCGAGGCGCACGACCGGGCGCAGGAATGGCTTGCCCGCGTCGGCCTCTCCGGTCATGGCCATCGCTATCCGCACCAACTTTCGGGCGGGATGAAGAAGCGCGTGGCGCTCGCGCAGACGCTCATACTCGATCCGGACATCCTGCTCATGGACGAGCCGTTCTCCGCGCTGGACGTGCAGACGCGCCAGCTGATGGAGAACGAGCTCCTCGACCTGTGGTCGGCCGATCGCAAGTCGGTCGTCTTCATCACGCACGACCTCGAGGAAGCGATCGCGCTTTCCGACCGCGTGGTGGTGCTCTCGGCAGGCCCGGAGACGCATCCGATCGGGCAATACGCGATAGGCCTTGCGCGCCCGCGCGACGTTGCCGAGGTGCGGCTCACGCCGGGCTTCATCGCCCTGCATCGCGAGATCTGGCACGCCATGCGCGACGAGGTGATGAAAGGCTACGTCAGGAGCCAGGCGTAGTAGACGGGCCCACAGATCAAGGAGGGAGGTAGGGTGTTGGGGCAGCGCCAGAAGTTGAGGGTGTATCAATTCCTGCTGCTGATCGCGGTCTTCGCGACGTGGCACGTCCTCACCGCAACCGCGATCCTGCCGCCGTTTTTCTTCGGCCGCCCGCTCGTCGTGCTGGAGAAGATCTGGGAGTGGTTCGCCTCGGGCAAGATCTACATGCATCTCGCCATCACGCTCGCCGAGACCGCGCTCGCTTTCGTCGCCGGGACATTACTCGGTCTCGTCATCGGCCTGTGGCTCGCGTTGAGCCCTACCGCATCGGCGCTGCTCGACCCCTACATCAAGGCGCTCAATTCCATGCCGCGCGTGATTCTTGCGCCGATCTTCGCCGTATGGTTCGGGCTCGGCATGTTGTCGAAAGTCGCCCTCGGCGTAACGCTCGTCTTCTTCATCGTCTTCTTCAATGTCTACCAGGGCGTGAAGGAAGTGAGCCCGGTCGTGCTTAACAATGCGCGCATGCTGGGTGCAAGTTCACAGCAGTTGTTGCGCACGGTGTACCTTCCTTCGGCGACAAGCTGGGTGTTCTCCAGCCTGCACACCTCCGTCGGCATGGCGTTCGTTGGCGCGGTGGTCGGCGAATATCTCGGCTCGGCCGCGGGTGTAGGCTACCTCATCCTGCAGGCTGAATCGGTGTTCGACATCAACACGGTATTCGCCGGCATACTGGTGCTGACGGGCTTCGCGCTCGCGCTCGATGCGCTCGTTACCGTGGCCGAACGGCGGCTCCTCGTGTGGCGGCCGGCGCAGAGCGAGACCGAACCGCTCTAGCGCGCGTTACCTCCCGATCAGGCCGAGTATCCCTATGATGATGAGATAGATGGCGACGATGAAGTTGAGCAGCCGCGGCATGATGAGGATCAGTATGCCTGCAATGAGCGAGAGCAACGGGCCGATGCTGAGTGTCACGTTCATGCCGATTTCCTTAGGTAAAGTGGACTGCGTGTCAGGAATGTCAACGGAATGTTAACCGACGTTCGACACGTGGCTGTGCGGTGAGTTCTCGGCCCTCGGAGCGCAGCCTCGCAGCGAGCCTCGCGCCGGGCGTTCGCCGCCGCGAACTGTGGGCGTGGGCGATGTACGACTTCGCCAATTCCGGATACACGACGGTCGTCATCACTGCCGTCTTCAATGCTTACTTCGTCACCGAAATAGCCGGCAACGCGCCGTGGGCGACATTTGCGTGGACCGCGGCACTCGCGCTTTCGAACGTGCTCGTCATGGCGAGCGCGCCGGCGCTGGGCGCGTATGCGGACGCGCGCGCGGGGAAGAAAAAGCTGCTCGCCCTCACCACCATCGGCTGCGTGCTCTTTACAGCAGCGCTCGCGCTCACCGGACGCGGCGACGTCGCCCTCGCGGTTGCGCTGGTGGCCCTGTCGAGCTTCTTCTTCGGCAGCGGTGAAAGCCTGATCGCGGCCTTTCTGCCGGAGATCGGGCGGGAGGAAGCGCTGGGCCGCATTTCCGGCTGGGGCTGGAGCCTGGGCTACGTTGGCGGACTTGTGAGCCTGGGCGCGAGCCTCGCTTATGTCAGTGCGGCCCAGGCACGTGGGGCGAGCGCTGCTGATTTCGTTCCCGGCACGATGCTCATTACCGCCGCGATCTTTGCGCTTGCCAGCCTGCCCACATTTCTTCTCCTTCGCGAGCGTGTCGTGCGGGTCGCGAGCGGCGAGGCAGGCATCGCAACGACAGCCTTTTCGCGGCTCAAGGATACGCTGCGCCACGCGCGCCGCTACGCCGATTTCGGGCGTTTCCTCGTCTGCCTCGTGTTCTATCAGGCCGGCATCCAGGCTGTCGTCGCGCTCGCCGCCATCTATGCCCAGCAGGCGATGGGCTTCACCACGAGCGACACCCTCGTGCTCGTTCTGGTCGTGAACGTCACCGCGGCGCTCGGAGCGTTCTTCTTCGGCCACATCCAGGACCGTATCGGCCACGTCGCGACGATCGTGCTGACGCTGATCGGATGGCTGCTTACCGTCGTCCTTGCGTGGTCAGCGCGTGATGCAGCGCTCTTCTGGGTGGCGGCGAATCTCGCCGGACTCTGTCTCGGCTCCAGCCAATCGGCCGGGCGCGCGCTCGTCGGCTATCTCAGCCCCCCGGGGCGCGCGGCGGAGTTTTTTGGGCTGTGGGGACTCGCGGTGAAGCTTTCTTCCATCCTCGGTCCGGTGACTTATGGCGCGGTCACGTGGGCGTCGGGCGGTGACCATCGAACCGCGATTCTCGTCACCGGGAGCTATTTCATCGTCGGTATTGCAATCGTTGTAACGGTCGATGCGGCACGTGGCCGCCGTGCGGCGCTTCGAGGCGCAGACGGGGCACAGTAAAACAAACGCGCTTCGACCGCAGCCGAAGCGCCGTTTTCTATCTCCAGGCGTGCTTTTTGGCTACAATCGCGCCTGCAAGATCGAGGGCGCAGCGCCGATTTTCCGGGGAGGGAGCGATTTGATCAGCTGGTTTGGACGCAACAAGCCCGAACAGCCCGTGGCAAACGGCGCCGCCTTGCAGTCGGTCATTGCGAACCTGCCCGCGGACGACAGCGCAGAAGCCCTCCAGCAGATCACGAAACAGCTCCAGGAAGTGCGCAGGCTGGACGAGGGCAAGCTCGACCAGCGTTTGCGCAACCTCGACCTGCTCGATGGCGCCTCGCGCACGCACGAGCACGCCCTTCTCGTCGAGTACCTCGCAACGCCCCGTCACAAGAAGTCGCACGAGCAGACGCTCTGGAGCAGCGCTTACAACTTCTGGCGCGAGCTGGGCGAGGGGTATATGGCGTGCTTTCGCGAAGCGGAGAAGGGCGGGGCCGCGACGAAGGCCAGCGTGCCGATATTCGTGGGACGCGGCTTGCGGGCGCTGCGACAGCAGCTGCGATGGGCGCTGCTCCGCTATGAACTCACCGAGCCGCGCGTGTGGACCGACATGGCGCGGCTCTACGGGAGCGCCGAGGAAAAGGGATACGCCACGGAGCCCGTCGCCGTCTATCCCGGCTCGAGCGGCAGCGGCACCGCGAAACAGGAATATCTGAAGGCGCTCATGCTCGCTGCATCGGCCACCGACAGCCTGCAGCCGGGATCGCAGGACCTCGCGACGCGGCTGGTGGCGCATTTTGCGGGCTTTTTCGTGATTGACGACAAGCCGGATCCAGGGTGCACCCACTGGATCGACCTCGGCGATCCGAAGGCTCCCGTGCGGCTGGTGCGCGAGCCGCCGCGACGCGCGAGCGTCCGCTATTTCGGGGCGGGCGGCGCGCTTCACGAACTGGAGCAACTCAAAGCCCATATCGCCTATACGCGCACGCTTCCGGAAGGGCTCGATCTCAACGGCAACTACGGCGACGAGGTGGTCCTCGCGCTGCTCAAGCATCTCGAGCAGGACTGGGCGGGCAAGACGCAGTCGCGGCGCTACGAGCGGCGCAGGGCGGCCGGCAGGGTGACCGTCGTGCCGGGCCTCAAGGAAATCATCGCTTCGCTCGAATTCGCCTACAACGACTCGCTCGACTTCACACACCGGCAGGCCGCCGAAAGCTGGATCGTCGAGGATATGAGCGATGGCGGCTACGGCGCGGTGATCCCTTCGGTAGCCGGCGACTGGGTCGAAGTGGGGAGCCTGATCGGCGTCGAAGGCGAGACCTTCCGCGACTGGCGCGTCGGTGTGATCCGGCGCGTGGCGAGGACCGAGCAGCAACAGCAGCGTGTCGGCGTGCAACTGCTCACGCAGGCGGCGACACTCGTCAAGCTGCGCCAGCCGGCTGGTGCGGCGTTCGGGACGGATTCCCTTCCGCCATGCAACGGCGTGCTGCTGGTATCGAAACTCGAAGGGCGGAACGACGTCGACATCGCGGTCGCCAAGGACCTCCTCGACGTCAGCGAAAACGTGGAAATGACCTTGGACGACGCGACCTACCTGCTACGGGCGCAGGAAACCATCGAGCGCGGCCCGCATTACGAAGTGATACGCTTCGCGATACTGCGCGCGCTGCACTAGACCTTAGAACCTTAGGGGACAGACCGCTAAGGCTCTGTTAGTGGTCTGTCCCCTAAGCGAGAGCTAAGACGCCTTGGTGGTCTGTCCCCCAAGCGGCCTAAGCGAGTGTCCTTTCGAGCCAGTTCGAGATGTCGCGTATCTCTTCGAGACACACGGAATGCGGCATCGGATATTCGTGCCATTCCACCTCGTAGCCCATTCCCCGCAGAAGATCGCGCGAAGCGGACCCCATGGCGTAGGGTACCACCGGATCTTCGGTGCCGTGCGCCATGAATAGGGGCGTGCGCAGGTTGGCCGCCGCGGCTTCCTGCGGGAGCGACTCGGCAAGCGGCAGATAAGTCGAAAGCGCCATCACGCCCGCAAGCCGCTCGGCATACCGCAGACCGGTCTCCAACGCGATTGCTCCCCCCTGGGAGAATCCCGCCAGGACGATGCGACTCGCTGCGATACCGCGCTTGATTTCGCGCTCCACGAGCCTCGCGATGGCCTTTTCGGAAGCGCGCACGCCGGCTTCATCGGGACTCCGCGACCTGCCTTCCAGATCGCCGTACGTGACGTCGTACCACGCCCGCATCACGTAGCCGTTGTTGATCGTCACGGGGCGCATTGGCGCGTGGGGGAAAACGAACCGGACCGGACCCGCCGCTTGCAGGTCCAGTTCGCGCACGATCGGCACAAAATCGTTTCCGTCGGCGCCGAGACCGTGCATCCATATGACACCCGCATCGGGATTGCGGCCCGTTTCGATTTCGATCGCCTCGAGCAACTGTTCGCTCATGTCATTGATATCCTTTTGCTGCTTTGCGTCCTTCGCGTCTCAGCTTTTCTTCCTCACCGCGGATTTGGGCCGAAACGCTTTCACGACCGCCTCGTGGGTCTCGATGTAGGGGCCGCCGATGAGATCGATGCAGTACGGCACCGCGGAGAAGATCCCGTTCACCGCGGTGTTGCCCGCCTCGTCCTTCAGGCCCTCCAGCGTCTCCCGGATCGCCTTGGGCTGTCCCGGAAGGTTTATGATGAGCGCGCGCTTGCGCACCACGGCGACCTGGCGCGAGAGTATGGCGGTGGGCACGAACTTCAAGCTCACCTGCCGCATCTGCTCGCCGAAGCCCGGCATCACCTTGTCGGCGACGACCAGGGTCGCCTCGGGCGTGACGTCGCGTGGTGCGGGACCCGTGCCGCCGGTGGTCAGCACGAGATGGCAGCCTTCTTCGTCCACCAGTTGCCGCAGTGTGGCGGAAATCAGCTCGAGCTCATCCGGTATGAGCCGCGTCACCATGCGCCACGGTGTCGCCAGCGCTCGCGTGAACCAGTCTTTCAACGCCGGAATGCCCTGGTCTTCATACACGCCGGTGGCAGCGCGGTCGCTAATCGACACGAGGCCGATCAGGAGCTCTTCATTCACCTTGCTCATGGAACGGTTGTGCCTCCGTTGTCTCTTCGAGTGTTGCCCTTATGAACTGAAAGAGCGCCCGATAACTCTTGGGCGGCCTGCCTTCAGCGCGCTCGCTTCTAACGTTGCGCAGGAGCGCGCCCAGCTGCTGCGCGTCCACATGGGGATGCGCCGCGATGAATTCGGCGACTGCGGAGTCGTCGGCGAGCAGGTTCTCGCGCCAGCGTTCGATCCGGTGGAGCCGCACCGTGTGCTCCCGCGAGCTGGCTTTCCACATATCGAGCCGCGCCCGGATCGGCCCGGGATCCACGGAACGCATGAGCTTCCCGATATACTGCAGCTGACGGCGACGCGCTTCGAACCGGGTCATGCGTCGCGCGGCGGTCACCGCGTCGCGCAGGTTGTCGGGGAGCTCGATGGAAGCGAGCTGCGCGTCGTTCAGAGCAACCAGCTCGGCACCGAGCGCCTGCAGGGACAGCATGTATTTTTTCTGTTGCGTCTTGCTGGGGCGGCTGTCGTCGGAAACCATGATTCGCTCGGGTGCCGGAACTGCTATGATAACGCCCTTTCCTGCACCTTGAACCGGCGCCGCCAGCCGGTTGTGCCCCGGATTCCCAGCTCATGCCCGACACGCACTTTTCCTATTCCCTCGACAGATTGAAAGAGCTTGCGAGCGAGGTGCTCAAGTACGCGAACGAACGCGGCGCGAGCGCCGCCGAGAGCGAAGTGAGCGAAGGCCTCGGCCAGACAGTCACGGTGCGACAGGGAGAAGTCGAGACGATCGAGTACAACCGCGACAAAGGCATTGGTGTCACCGTCTACATCGGCAAGCAGCGTGGCCATGCCTCGACGTCCGATTTCTCTCCAAAGGCGATGCGCGATACCGTGGACGCCGCATTGTCGATCGCCAAGTTCACCGCGTCGGACGACTGCGCGGGCCTCGCCGACCCGGATCTCCTCGCGCGCGAAGTGCCGGACCTTGATTTGTGGCACAGATGGGACTTGCCGGTGGAGCGCGCGATCGATCTCGCCAAAGCGTGCGAGTCGGCGGGCTTTGCGGTGGACCCCGGCATCACCAATTCCGAGGGCGCAACCGTTTCCACCCAGGAATCGCAGTTCGCGTACGGCAACACGCTCGGATTTCTCAACGGCTATCCGAGTTCCCGCCATGGCGTGTGGTGTTCCCTCATTGCGGGAAAGAACGACGCCATGCAGCGCGACGACTGGTACGAGACCGCCCGCGATCCGGCGGACTTGCCGCCGGCGGAGGTGGTCGGCCGGCGCGCCGGCGAGCGCGCCATCAAGCGCCTCGGCGCGCGGAAGATCGCGACCGTGCAAGTCCCCGTGTTGTTCGAAGCGCCGGTCGCGGCGAGTCTCCTCGGGCATTTCGTTTCGGCCGTGAGCGGCGGAAACCTCTATCGCCGTTCATCGTTCCTGCTCGACAGCGTCGGCAAGCAGGTTTTCGCGCAGAACGTGAAAGTGAGCGAGCTGCCGCACATCCCCAAAGGGCTCGCGAGCGCCCCGTTCGACGACGAAGGGGTCGCCACGCGATCGCGCGACGTAGTGAGCGCCGGGGTGGTGCAGGGCTATTTTCTCGGCACCTATTCCGCGTGCAAGCTGGGCCTGCGTTCGACGGGCAATGCGGGCGGCAACCACAACCTGATCCTCCAGGATACCGGGGAGGACTTCGCGGCGCTCTTGAGGAAGATGGGGCGCGGGCTGCTCGTCACGGAGCTCATGGGGCAGGGCGTGAATAACGTGACGGGAGACTATTCGCGGGGTGCGGCAGGATACTGGGTCGAGAACGGCGCGATCGCGTACCCCGTGCAGGAGATCACGATCGCCGGAAACCTCAAGGAGATGTTTCGCGGTATTCTCGCCGCCGGAAACGACTTCGTGCGCCGCAGCTCGAGACAGTGCGGATCGGTACTGATCGATTGCATGACCGTTGCCGGCGCCTGACATCGGTCTCACGCGCCTTGAGTGTTAAAATCAAAAGGCTAACAGGGATTTCGCCAGTCATGTACGCAGACGACCCAAGCCTTGGACATACCGATCCTGAAGTGTGGGCGGCGATCGAGAACGAGCATCGCCGTCAGGAAGCGCACGTCGAACTGATCGCTTCCGAGAATTACGCGAGCCCGGCCGTTTTGAGCGCGCAGGGTTCGGTGCTCACCAACAAGTACGCGGAAGGCTACCCCGGCAAACGCTATTACGGCGGCTGCGAGAACGTCGACATCGTGGAGCAGCTCGCAATCGACCGGGTGAAGAAAATCTTTCACGCCGGGTACGCCAACGTGCAGCCGCATTCGGGGGCGCAGGCGAACCAGGCGGTCTATGTCGCGGCGCTTCATCCGGGCGACACGATACTCGGCATGGCGCTCGACGCGGGGGGCCACTTGACGCACGGCGCGCGCGTCAACGTGAGCGGCCGCCATTACGATGCCTACAGCTACGGGCTCCATCCCGAGACCGAGGAAATCGATTACGCCGAGGTCGAAGAGCTCGCGCACGTCAAGAAGCCGAAGCTCATCATCGCGGGCGCGTCGGCCTACTCGCTGGTGATCGACTGGAAGCGCTTTCGCGCGATCGCCGACAAAGTCGGCGCGCTCTTCATGGCGGACATCGCGCACTATGCGGGACTGATCGCAGCCGGCTTCTACCCGAGCCCGGTCGGCATCGCGGATTTCGTCACCAGCACCACGCACAAGACGCTGCGCGGGCCGCGCGGGGGGCTCATCCTCGCGAACGCCGAGCACGAGCGCGTTCTCAATTCAGCGGTCTTTCCCGGCACGCAGGGCGGCCCGCTCATGCACGTGATCGCCGCCAAAGCGATCGCGTTCAAGGAAGCGATGAGCCGCGAATTCAAGGTGTACCAGGAACAGGTGATGGACAACGCGCGCGTGATGGCGAAGGTGCTGCACGAGCGCGGCTTTCGCGTGGTGTCCGGGCGCACCGAATGCCACATGTTCCTCGTGGACCTGCGCAACAGGAACCTCACGGGACGCGATGCGGAGACGGTACTGGGCCGCGTCGGCATCACGGTCAACAAGAACGCGGTCCCGGATGACCCGCAGAAGCCGACGGTGACGAGCGGCATCCGCATCGGAACGCCGGCCATGACGACGCGCGGGTTCAAGGAGGTCGAGGCGGAACTGCTCGCGATGCTCATTGCCGACGTGCTGGAAGCGCCGCAGGACGAGAAGGTGATCCGGAACGTCGCGGGCGAAGTGAAGCGGCTGTGCGAGAGGTTCCCCGTGTACGGTAAATGAAGTGCCCGTTCTGCAAATCGGACGACACACAGGTCATCGATTCGCGGGTCAGCGATGACGGGGAAAGCATACGCCGCCGCCGCCGCTGCACGAGCTGCAACAAGCGCTTCACCACCTACGAGACGGTGGAGCTGCGCATGCCGCAGGTCGTCAAGCAGGACGGCACGCGCGCCGAGTTCGATCTGAACAAGCTGCGCACGAGTTTCATGCGCGCGCTGCACAAGCGGCCGGTGCCGACGCAGGCGGTGGATGAAGCGGTCGCCACCATCACGCAAAACGTGCTGGCGCTGGGCGAGCGCGAGATCAAGTCCCGGCGCATCGGCGAGATGGTGATGCGCGAGCTGCGCCGGCTGGACGAGGTCGCCTATATCCGCTTCGCTTCGGTCTACAAGAGCTTCGAGGGCGTGGACGACTTCCAGCACGCGATCAAGGAAGTGCAGGAACCTTCCACCAAGAAATAGCCCCCAGGGCCGCCCAGTCCGAAAAAGGTCGAACCGCCAAGGCCGGCCAAGAAGGCCAAGATAGGAACACAACAGTCATTTCGCCTGCTGAAGATTTGGTGTCGTCAATTTGCGCGATTTTATGATTTCTTTCTGTTTTGTTCTCGGCGGCCTTGGCGGTTAATGGATTTGCATGTTTTCCAGCGATGACCGGCGGCACATGGCCCGCGCGCTCGAGCTCGCCGAGCGTGGCCTGTACACGACCACGCCCAACCCGCGCGTGGGCTGCGTCATCATGCGCGAAGGAAGCATCGTCGGCGAAGGCTGGCACGAGCGTGCCGGCGGCCCGCACGCCGAAGTGAACGCGCTCATGATGGCCGGGGGAGCGGCACGCGGCGCGACCGCGTACGTCTCGCTCGAGCCCTGCGCTCACCACGGGCGCACGCCGCCCTGCGCAGCGGCGTTGATTTCCGCGGGCGTTGCGCGCGTCGTTGCGGCATTGCGCGATCCGAATCCCGAGGTTGCCGGCAAGGGCTTCGCGATGCTGGAGCAGTCCGGTATTGCTGTCGAATGCGGCTTGCTCGAGGACGAGGCGCGGGAGCTCAATATCGGCTTCGTGCAACGCATGACTTGCGGGCGTCCGTGGGTCAGGATGAAGATCGCCGCGAGCCTCGACGGCAAGACCGCGCTCTCGAACGGCAGGAGCCGGTGGATCACCGGCCCCGAGGCGCGGCGCGACGGGCACGCGTGGCGCGCACGGGCGTGCGCGGTGCTCACCGGCATCGGCACGGTCAAGGACGACGATCCCGAGCTTACCGTGCGCGAGGTGGAAACTTCACGCCAGCCACTTCGCATCGTCGTGGACAGCCGGCTCGAAACCCCGCGTGGCGCGAAAGTGCTGCGAAACGGGGCGCTAATCGCGGCGGCTCTGAACGATGCGGAAAAGCGCCGAGCGCTGCAGGAAGCTGGCGCCGAGATCCTAGTGCTGCCCAATGCAGGAGGAAAGGTCGATCTGGGCGGCGTCATGCGCGAGCTTGGGCGGCGCGAGCTGAACGAAGTGCACGTCGAGGCCGGCTTCAAATTGAACGGTTCGCTCCTGCAGGAAGGACTGGTCGATGAATTCCTCGTTTACCTTGCACCGAGTTTCATCGGGGACGCAGCCCGCGGCATGTTTCATCTGCCTGCGCTCGAGGACCTGGGCGCGCGCCGCGCACTCGCGATCCGTGACGTGCGCATGATCGGTGCCGATATTCGCATTCTTGCGAGGCCGGCCTGATGTTCACCGGCATCGTGAGCGCGGTCGGAACGATCACGGCAAGCAACCCGTCCCCCGCCGGACTCAGGCTCCGCATCGAAGCGGGCCGGGATTACCTAGACGACGTTGCGGTTGGCGATAGCATCGCGGTCAATGGCGTATGCCTTACCGCGGTGTCGAAGCACGGAGCTGAAGTCGAAGCGGATGTGTCGCACGAGACGCTCGATTGCACGGCCGGCTTTCGCGCGCGAGCTCGCGTCAATCTCGAAAAGGCGCTGCGCCTCACCGACCGGCTGGGCGGCCATCTCGTGAGCGGGCACGTCGATGGTATGGCGGAGGTGGTCGGCCTGGAGCGGGCAGGGGACAATGTGGTGCTCACGATTGCCGTGCCGGCTCACCTTGCGAAGTACGTTGCCCGCAAAGGCTCTGTGGCCGTCGATGGCGTGAGCCTCACGGTGAACGCCGTCAGCGCGGAACGCTTCAGCGTGAACCTGATTCCGCATACGCTGCAGGCGACGAACTTGCGCGAGCGCAACGTTGGCGATAAGGTCAACATCGAAGTCGACCTCATCGCGCGCTACGCCGAACGGCTGCTGGAAGGCGGTTCAGCCGTGGAGAGGCCGGAATAACCATGCCGATCAGTCCGATCACCGAAATCATCTCCGAAGTTCGAGCGGGCCGGATGGTGGTGCTCGTGGATGAGGAAGACCGCGAGAACGAGGGCGATCTCCTGATGGGAGCCGATTTCGTCACGCCCGAATCGATCAATTTCATGGCGCGCTACGGACGCGGGCTGATTTGTCTCACGCTCACCGAAGAGCGCTGCCGGCAATTGAACCTTCCGCTCATGGTCGCGAACAACCGCTCGCCGCTCGGGACCAATTTCACGGTGTCGATCGAAGCCGCAGAGGGCGTGACGACGGGCATATCGGCAGCGGACCGCGCGCGCACGGTGCAGGCCGCGATCCGCGCGGACGCCAGCCCGCGCGACATCGTGCAGCCCGGCCATATTTTCCCCCTGATGGCGCAGGAAGGCGGGGTGCTCGTGCGCGCCGGTCATACCGAAGCGGGGTGCGACCTCGCGCGGCTGGCCGGGCTTGCGCCGGCGGCCGTGATCTGCGAGATCCTCGGCGAGGACGGCGAAATGGCGCGCTTGCCCGAGCTCGAGGCGTTCGCGCACCATCACGGCCTCAAGATCGGCACCATCGCCGATCTCATCGAGTATCGCAGCCGCACCGAGTCGCTCGTCACGCGCGTCGCGGAGCGCGATATCGACACGGCGCACGGCCGCCTCCGGCTTTACGTGTATAGCGACCGCATCGGGGACGAAACGCATCTCGCTCTGGTGAAGGGGAAGCCGCGTCCGGACAGCGAAGTGCTGGTGCGAGTCCACGAGCCGCTGTCGGTGATCGACTTGCTCGATACCGGAAGCACCAGTCACTCATGGAACTTTCACGATGCGATGGCCACGGTGAGCGCGGCCGAATGCGGCGTCGTGCTGCTGCTGCACCGGCCGGAGACGGCTGCGGAACTGCTCGAGCGCGCGCGCCCGCAACGCCGGAACGCGGCGGCGCCGAAGATTGCGCTGCGCAATTACGGCATTGGCGCGCAGATCCTGCGGGACCTCAAGGTGAGGAAGATGCGTCTCCTCGCCCTGCCGCGCCCGATGCCGAGCATGACGGGTTTCGACCTCGAGGTGACGGGCTACCTGCAGCCTCCGCAGGCCGGGAAAGAAAAGCAATCCAACTCGTAGCGCGCGGAGAACGCGCGCCCATCTCATAGTCTCTGCCATGGCACGTTTCGACAATATCGACGAACTGGAACCCAATCACAATGGCGCGGAGTTGAGGGTCGGCATCGTGATGAGCCGCTTCAACACCGACATCGGGGAAGGCCTGCTTTCAGCCTGCACCGCGGCGCTCGTCAAGCACGGCGTCAAGGAGCGGAACATCCGTATCGTGACCGTCCCGGGCGCGCTCGAGTCCCCGCTCGCCCTGCAGAAGATGGCGCAGACCGGGCGATACGACGCGCTGATCGTGCTCGGTGCGGTCGTTCGCGGAGAGACCTATCACTTCGAGATCGTCGCCAACGAGTCGGCCGCGGGGATATCCAGCGTGCAGCTCGACAGCGGCGTGCCCATCGCGAACGGCATACTGACGACCGACTCCGAGGATCAGGCGCTCGCGCGCATGTCGGAAAAGGGCGCGGACTGCGCGGTGGCCGCTATCGAGATGGCGAACCTCATGAAGGAACTTGATGAGCAAGACTAGTCGACGCCGGGCCCGTGCCTTCGCGCTGCAGGGGCTTTACCAATGGCAGCTCGCGAAATCCGAGCCGGAAGCCATTGAGAAGCAGCTCGCCGAGGCAAAGGGTTTCGAAAAGCTCGACGCGGATTATTTCAAGATGCTCCTCCATGGCGCGGTGCGTGATGCGCCCGAGCTCGAGCGCGAGATCGCGCAGTGCCTCGACCGGCAGCTGGACGCGCTCTCTCCGGTGGAACGGGCGATACTGCTGCTCGCCGCGTACGAATTCCGGCGCCAGCCGGAGGTGCCGTACCGCGTGGTGATCAACGAGGCGGTCGAGCTCGCCAAGGAGTACGGCGGCACCGACGGCTATAAGTTCGTGAACGGCGTGCTCGATCGGCTCGCGCCGCGCATGCGCGCGGCCGAAGCAAAGTCCGGGTGAACGTGTGATCGTATAGCGGGAGACTGCAGTGGATCCACGGCTCAGGAAACGGATGCTTGCGTTCTATTTTGCGGGCGTCATCAACCTCGTGCTCGGTGTGTACGTTCTGGTCGCGGGGGGCGCCCACATGGGGCAGGGTACCGCGCTTCTGATCGGGCTCTTCTTCCTGGGATTTGCCGCGGTCGATTTCTATTTTCCGCGCGCCATGAAGAGGAAGTGGCTCGAAGAGCAGGCGCGCATGGGCGCGCCGCCGCGCGAGCCGGACACCACGAAATGATCGCATGCCGTCCGAGTTCGAGCTGATCCGGCGCTACTTCACGCACCCCGCGCCGCATACCCGGCTCGGCGTGGGCGACGACGCGGCGCTTGTCCGGGTGGCGCGCGGGATGGAGCTCGCGGTCGCGGCCGATATGCTGATCGCGGGCCGCCACTTCTTCGCCGACGCCGAACCGCGCCGTCTCGGCCACAAGGCGCTCGCCGTCAATCTTTCCGACATGGCGGCGATGGGCGCAACGCCACGTTGGGCAACGCTCGCCCTTGCGCTTCCCGCAGCCGACCGGCCGTGGCTCAAAGGCTTCTCCTCGGGGTTTATGCGCCTCGCGCGCGAGCATGACGTCGCGCTCATTGGCGGCGATACCACCCGCGGCCCGCTTGCCATCTGCGTGCAGATCCTCGGCGAAGTGCCGGCGGGCGAGGCGTTGACGCGCGGCGGCGCGCGGCCCGGCGACGACATCTGGGTCTCGGGTTGCATAGGGGATGCCGCGCTTGCGGTGGCAGCACGCAAGCGCCGGCTGCAACTCGATGTGCGCGAGATGGCCGCAGCGCAGCGCCGGCTCGACGCGCCCACGCCGCGACTCGCGCTCGGCGCTGCCCTGCGCAGGGTGGCGCACAGCGCGATCGACATATCGGACGGCCTGTGCGCCGACCTCGGCCATATCTGCGAACGCTCAGGTGTATCGGCCGTCATCGAGTTCGCGCGCTTGCCGGTGTCGCGCGTTGCGAGGAAGCATCTCGCATCGCGCGTAGTGCGCGAGGCGGTGCTCGCGGGCGGCGACGACTACGAGTTGTGCTTCACCGCGCGCCCCGGGCAGCGTGCGGCCGTGCTCACCGCCGCGCGGCGTAGCGGGGTGCAGGTGACGGCGATCGGCCGCATCGAACGGGCTTCCGCGCGCGGGGCGCCGGTCACCGTGCTGGATGAGACGGGCAAACCGATGGGCTTGAATGGCGCCGGATACGACCATTTTCGGTGAGCGCTCGGCACGTCCGACATGGCGCTTCGTGCTGCGGCATCCGGCGCACTTGCTGGCGTTCGGTTTCGGCGTGGGCCTCGTGCCCGTGCTGCCCGGCACCTTCGGAACGCTGCTCGCGTTTCCCGTGTATTGGCTGCTCGCGCCGCATGTCGCCCCGCTCACGCTTCTCGCCGTCATCGCCGTCATGTTCGTCGCCGGCATATGGTCGTGCGCGCGCACGGGACGCGCGCTGGGGCACCCGGACCATGGCGCAATCGTGTGGGACGAGATCACGGCGTTTCTGCTCGTACTGTTTTTTACGCCTGCGGCGCCCTTGTGGCAGGTGACGGCGTTCCTGCTCTTCCGGCTGTTTGATATGCTGAAGCCTCCGCCCATCCGCTATTACGACCGCACGTTGAAGAGCGGATTCGGCGCGATGTTCGACGACCTGCTGGCGGCGTTCTACACCCTGATCGTGCTTGCGATAGCGAAGACAGTGATCGGATGACGACTGACACGACGTTGTATCGATTGGCGGAGCGGGTTGGAGCAGCGCTGCGGGCGCGGGGGCTCATGCTTGCGGCGGCGGAATCCTGCACGGGAGGATGGGTCGGACAGGCGCTCACCATGGTCCCCGGCAGCTCGGACTGGTTCGAGCGCGGCTTCATCAGCTACACCTATATCTCGAAGCGCGAAATGCTGGGCGTCAATCCGGATACGCTGGGCGAGCATGGCGCGGTGTCCGAGCCGACCGTGCGGGAAATGGTGACGGGTGCGCTCGCGCGCAGCCACGCGCAGGTAGCGGTCGCGGTGAGCGGAACGGCGGGACCGAGCGGCGGCACGCCGGAGAAGCCCGTCGGCACGGTATGTTTTGCGTGGGGCATCAAGAACGGGGCGCTCAGGAGCGAGACGCGACATTTTGCGGGTGACCGCGACGCGGTGCGCCGGCAGTCGGTGGTGCACGCCCTCGAAGGGATACTGCGGCTGCTCGAAGACGGCCCGCAATGACGGTCCGCAATAAAAGATCCGTCATCCGTTTGGGAACGCGCGGCGTTAAGCCCTTTGTGACATAATTCAAAGCTTGTACACGGGGGGAAAGATGGACGAAAACAGGAGCAAGGCGCTGTCCGCCGCGCTGTCCCAGATCGAAAAGCAGTTCGGCAAGGGTTCGATCATGCGCCTGGGCGAATCGGATGTCTCCCGGGACATCCAGGTGGTCTCGACCGGTTCCCTCGGGCTCGATATCGCGCTCGGCATAGGCGGGCTTCCGCGCGGGCGCGTGGTGGAGATCTACGGGCCGGAGTCGTCGGGCAAGACCACGTTGACGCTCTCCGTGATCGCGCAGATGCAGAAGATGGGCGGCACCGCGGCCTTCATCGACGCCGAGCACGCGCTCGATCCGCCGTACGCGGGGAAGCTGGGCGTCGACATCGATCAGCTCCTCATCTCGCAGCCCGACAACGGCGAGCAGGCGCTCGAAATCGCCGACATGCTGGTGCGCTCGGGCTCGGTTGACGTCGTCGTCATCGACTCGGTCGCAGCGCTGGTCCCGAAAGCGGAGATCGAGGGCGAGATGGGCGAGCCGCAGATGGGGTTGCAGGCCCGGCTCATGTCGCAGGCGCTGAGGAAGCTCACCGCGAACATCAAGCGCTCGAACACGCTCGTGATCTTCATCAACCAGATACGGATGAAGATCGGCGTCATGTTCGGCAACCCCGAGACCACTACCGGCGGCAACGCGCTCAAGTTCTATGCTTCGGTGCGGATCGACATCCGGCGCATCGGCTCGATCAAGAAAGGCGACGAGGTGATCGGTTCCGAGACGCGTGCCAAGGTCGTGAAGAACAAGGTCGCGCCGCCGTTCCGCAATGCCGACTTCGACATCCTCTATGGCGAAGGCATTTCGCGCGAAGGCGAGATCATCGAGCTCGGCGTCACGCATCGCATCGTCGACAAGTCCGGCGCCTGGTACACCTACGGCAAGGAGCGTATCGGGCAGGGCAAGGACAATACGCGCGAATACTTGAAGGAGCACGCCGAGATCGCGCGCGAGATCGAGAACAAGGTCCTCGCTGCGGTGGGTATCGGTGTCCCAGAGCCCAAAGCCGAACCGAAAGCCGAACCCAGAAAAGCCGTCGGCTAGCCTGCGTACCCGGGCGCTCAAGCTGCTGGCGCGGCGCGAGCACTCCCGGGTCGAGTTGCAGCGCAAGCTCGCGCCGCATGCGGAAGACCCGGCAGCACTGGAGAGCCTCCTCGACGAATTGATGGCGCACGGATGGCTTGCGGAGGGGCGCGTCGCCGAACAGCTCATACACGCGCGCCGACCACGTTTCGGCAGCGGCCGGATCCGGCAGGAACTGCTCGCCAGGGGGGTGGCCGAAGAGGTGGTGGCCGCAGTGCTGCCCCAGTTGAAAGAGAGCGACCTCGAGACGGCGCGCGCGGTGTGGCGCCGCAAGTTCAAGGCGCCGCCTGCGACGAGCGCGGAGCGCGCGCGACAGGTGAGATTCATGCAGGGTCGTGGTTTTGCCATGCACACCATAATGCAGGTCATCCAATCCGCTGGAGCAGACGATGAGAACGTATAAGGCTATTCCGGTCGCCGCTTTCGTGGCGCTTTTTTCGCTCGCGGGCTGCGACTATCTGCCGTTCGGGTATACGCCGATCAAGGAGATCGTGGCTGCACCCGGAAGCTTCGAGGGTAAGGAAGTGAAGATCAAGGGCAAGGTGGTCGACGTCATCAAGCTGCCGATACTGGGGCAGGCGTATGTCGTGCGCGATGACGGCGCCGATATCACGGTCATGACGAACGACACGCTGCCGCCGCTCAATTCCGACGTCGCGCTGAAGGGCATCGTGAGAAGCACCGCCATCGTCGGCGGGCAGTCGATCGGGTTGAGAGTTGAGGAAACGAAACGGCTGCGGTAGGGCCACACGGCACCTCCGCGCCAGTCAGGACATTCGATGAAAAGCAGCGAGATTCGCAAGGCATTTCTGAATTATTTCGCCGACCGGGGGCATACGGTCGTGCCGTCGAGCCCGCTCGTGCCGGCCAACGACCCGACGCTGCTCTTCACCAATTCGGGCATGGTGCAGTTCAAGGACGTCTTTCTCGGGCACGAGAAGCGCGCCTACGTGCGCGCCGCCAGCGCGCAGCGCTGCGTGCGCGCGGGCGGCAAGCACAACGATCTCGAAAACGTCGGGTACACCGCGCGGCACCACACGTTCTTCGAGATGCTCGGCAACTTCAGCTTCGGCGACTACTTCAAAAGCGAGGCGATCCGCTATGCATGGGAGCTCCTGACAGGGGTCTACGGCCTGGACCCCGAGCGCATGTGGGCGACCGTGTATCACGAAGACGACGAGGCGTACGACATCTGGACGAAGGAGATCGGCGTGCCGGAGGAGCGCTGCGTGCGCATCGGCGACAAGCCCGGCGCCCCGAGGTACCAGAGCGACAACTTCTGGCAGATGGCGGATACCGGGCCGTGCGGGCCGTGCAGCGAGATCTTCTGGGATCACGGCCCGGGCATACCGGGCGGCCCGCCGGGGTCGAAGGACGCCGATGGCGACCGCTTCGTCGAGATCTGGAATCTCGTCTTCATGCAGTTCAACCGCGATGAGCATGGCACGATGCACCCGCTGCCCAAGCCCTCGGTCGATACCGGAATGGGGCTCGAGCGCATCGCGGCGGTGCTGCAGGGCGTGCATTCGAATTACGAGATCGATCTCTTCCAGGATCTGATCAAGGCCGCGGCGCGCGAGACGCACGGCAAGGATTACAGCAGCAACTCGCTCAAGGTCATCGCCGATCACATCCGTGCCTGCAGCTTCCTGATCGTCGACGGTGTCATTCCGTCGAACGAGGGGCGCGGCTACGTCCTGCGCCGCATCATTCGCCGGGCGATCCGGCACGGCTACAAGCTGGGCCAGACGGACCCCTTCTTCCATCGCCTCGTTCCCGCCCTCGTGCTCGCGATGGGTGAAGCGTATCCCGAGCTCCCGAAAGCCGCCGAGCGCGTGTCGCAGGTGTTGAAACAGGAGGAAGAGCGGTTCGCGGAGACGCTTGCCAACGGCATGAAGGTGCTCGAAGCCGCGCTCAACCGGGAAGACCGCATGCTCGACGGCGAGACCGTGTTCCAGCTCTACGACACCTTCGGCTTCCCCGTGGACCTGACCGCCGACATCGCACGCGAGCGCAACGTCCGTGTCGATTACGCTGGCTTCGAGGCCGCCATGGAAAGGCAGCGCGAGCGCGCCCGCGCCGCCTCCAGGTTTACCGCGGCAGCGAGCCTCGAGTACCGAGGTGCGGCGACCGAATTTCACGGCTACGACGCGCTGCAGCTCGAGGCAAAGGTCGTCGCGCTCTACGACAAGGAAGGGGTGCAGGTGGCGGAGCTCGGCGCCGGCTCGGGCGGGATCGTCGTGCTCGACCGCACGCCTTTCTATGCCGAGGCGGGCGGGCAGGTCGGAGACCGTGGCGAGCTTGCCGGCGTAAACGGGACCTTCGTGGTCGAGGACACGCAGAAGATCCAGCCGACCGTATTCGGGCACAAAGGCGTGCTGCGCACGGGACGACTCAAGGTCGGGGACACGGTCCTCGCCGTGGTCGATGTCGAGCGGCGCGCACGCACGATGCGCAACCACTCGGCGACGCACCTCATGCACAAGGCGCTGCGCGAAGTGCTGGGGCCGCACGTCCAGCAGAAAGGCTCGCTCGTCGATGCGGAGCGCACCCGTTTCGATTTCTCGCACAACGAGCCGCTGACCGACGAGCAGATCCGGCGCGTGGAAGCGATCGTGAACGCCGAGATTCTCGCCAACGTCGCGACGACCGCGCGCATCATGAAGTTCGATGAAGCGGCGAAGGCCGGCGCGCTCGCCTTCTTCGGCGACAAGTACGGCGACGAGGTGCGCGTGCTCGACATCGGGACTTCGCGCGAGCTGTGCGGCGGCACGCACGTGAAGCGCACCGGCGACATCGGCTTCTTCAAGATAATCTCCGAGTCCGGGGTCGCGGCTGGCGTGCGGCGGATCGAAGCGACGACCGGCGAAGGGGCCCTCGCCTGGGTGCAATCCATGGAGAAAGCGGTGGCGGAGCTTGCGTCCGAAGCCGGCTTCCGCGAAGTGAATCTTGTGGGCGTGCGCCAGCGTCTCGCGGCGCTCCAGGAGCAGAACCGCGCGCTGGAGAAAGAGCTCGCGCGCATCAAATCGAAGCTCGCGGCCACGCGCGGGGACGAGCTTGCGGAGCAGGCCGTGGCGGTGAAGGGCGTCAAGGTGGTGGCCGCGGCGATCGAAGGCGCCGACGCGAAGGCGTTGCGCGAGGCGGTCGACAGGTTGAAGGACAAGCTCAAATCCGCGGCCGTCGTCCTCGCGGCGGCAAACGGCGGAAAGGTTTCCTTGATCGCCGGCGTGACGCCGGACATCACCGCCAAGGTGAAGGCCGGCGAACTGGTCAATCACGTCGCGCAGCAGGTGGGCGGCAAGGGAGGTGGCCGCGCCGACATGGCGCAGGCGGGCGGAACCGATCCCACGAGACTGCCGCAGGCGCTCGAATCCGTGCGGGCATGGGTCGAACAGCGGCTCTGATTCGATAGCGGGCCACTAACGAGCGTCGTAGAAATGAGAATCAATAGGAGGCGCGCATGGCGGCATCCTCGCCGGTTCCACCGCTACTGACGGCGAAAGACATCGAGTCGCTGCCCGAAGAAAGACGGGTGCATGCGCTCGATTCCGAAGCGGTGCGGCATACGCGCTCGCTGGGCGACGCGGCCGGCTTGAGCACCCTCGGCGTACATCTCGTCAGGCTCGCGCAGGGGCGCCGCAGCAGTGTGCTTCATTTTCACCATCACGACGAAGAGTGGATCTACATCCTCTCGGGACGCGGGGTGGCGGAGATCGGCGACGGGCAATACGAGGTCGGCGCCGGCGACTTCATGGGCTTCGTTTCCGGCTCTCTGCCGCATAACCTCTTCAACCCGAACGCGGAAGACCTGGTGTACCTCGTCGGCGGCAATCGCCTGCCGTACGACGTGTGCGACTATCCGCGCCTCCGCATGCGGCGCTATCGCACCGACGGGGTGAACGAATACGTGAGCCTGGACGCGCTCAAGACGCGTCCGTCGAAGTAACCCGGAGAGAGGCCGCCTGCTAGAACGGCAGGCGGATGCCGGGCTTCACGGCCTCGATTGCACGCCGGAAGTCTTCCTGGATGCGCTTCAGCGCCGCCTCGTTGTCCGCTTCGAAGCGCAGCACGACCACCGGGGTGGTGTTGGAAGGACGCGCGAGACCGAAACCGTCATCGTACTCGACACGGAGGCCGTCGATGGTGATGATGTCCTTCGCGCCCTCGAAACGCGCGGTTTGCCGCAGTCTCTCGATCAGCGTGAAGTTTTCGCCCTCGGCGAGCGGAACGTGCAGCTCGGGCGTCGATACCGCGTCGGGCAGGCTTTCCAGCACCGCGGTCGGATCGTCTTGCTGTGACAGGATCTCGAGGAGCCGCGCGCCGCCGTAGAGCGCATCGTCGAAGCCGTACCAGCGTTCCTTGAAGAAGAAGTGGCCGCTCATCTCGCCGGCGAGGGCGGCGCCGGTCTCCTTCAGCTTCTGCTTGATGAGCGAGTGGCCCGTCTTCCACAGCAGCGGCTTGCCGCCGTGCTCGCGCACCCAGCTGAAAAGGTTCCGGGTGGATTTCACGTCGAAGATGATCTGCGCGCCCGGCTGGCGCTTGAGCACATCCGCAGCAAGCAGCATGAGCAACCTGTCGGGATAAATGATCGTCCCGTTTTTCGTCACGACGCCGAGACGATCGCCATCCCCATCGAACGCGAAACCGATCTCGCCCTTGCCCTCGGCGAGCGCGCGCTTGAGATCCTCCAGGTTCTTGGGCTGGGACGGATCCGGATGGTGGTTGGGAAACCGGCCGTCCACTTCGCAGAAAAGCTCGGTGACCTCGCACCCAAGGCGACGATAGAGTTCCGGAGCGGTGCCGCCCGCGACGCCATTGCCGCAATCGACCACGACCGACATGCGCCGCGCGAGCCGTACGTCCTCCGTGATGCGCTTCAAATAGGGCTCGCGGATCGACTGCTCGCGGTAGCTGCCGGATCCTTGCGCGAGTCTGCCGCGCTCGATGCGTTGTCGCAGCGCCTGTATCGCATCCCCCCACAGCGTCTCCCCGGCGACCATCATCTTGAGCCCGTTGTAATCGGGCGGATTGTGCGAGCCGGTCACCGATACGCCCGAGAGCGTTTCGAGATGGTGTGCGGCAAAGTAGAGCATGGGCGTTGCGACCTGCCCGACGTCGATCACGTCCACGCCGCTCTTTTGCAGCCCGCGCGCAAGCGCCGCGGCAAGCTCGGGGCCTGAGAGCCGGCCGTCGCGGCCGATCGCGACGCCCTTGCACTTGCGCTCGAGCGATTCGGTGCCAATCGCCTGGCCGATCGCTTCGACGATGGGAGGAGTCAGCGTGCGTCCGACGATACCGCGCACGTCATATGCCTTGAAGATTTCGGGAGGGAGTTTGTTCATTTTGGCGTATGAGAAGTGGTTGGGGTTTGTGACAGCCGGTTGACGATTCAGGTTCCGGAGAAAAAGTCGAGCATGCGATGCGGAAGCCAGTCGAGGCGCCCGGGAAATCTTCCGGTGACGAAGCCCGCGTGCCCGCCCTGCGCCGGAAAATCGATGGCTACCCGGGGCGAGACTTCATCGGCGCGCGGGAGGGCGTGCGCGGGCAGAAAAGGGTCGTTCCGCGCGTTGACCATGAGCGTGGGCACAGAGATGCGGGAGAGGAGCGGCTTGCTGCTCGCGCGCGTCCAGTAGTCGTCGGTATCGCGAAACCCGTGGAGCGGCGCCGTGACCACATCATCGAACTCGCGCAGCGTGCGTGCGGCGAGCGCGCGCTCGAGATCGAAGAGCCCCGGGTGCGACGCCAGCATGCGCGCCGACTTGCGCTTGAGCGGCGCGAGGAAATGCCGCGCGTAGACCAGGTTGAATCCCCGTCCCAGCGCTTCGCCTGCGCTCATGAGGTCCATCGGGGCCGACGCCGCGCACCCGCGCGTGACGAGCCGCTGAGCGGCCGTGCCGCGCTCGCCGAGCCACTTGAGGAGCACGTTGCCGCCGAGCGAGACGCCTGCGGCATAGAGCGGAGCTTCTCCCCGCTCGTCCTGCAGCCGCCGCAGGATCCAGTCCACTTCGTCAGTGTCGCCCGAATGGTAGGCGCGCGGCCTCCGGTTCGGTTCACCGCTGCAGCCGCGGAAATGAACGACGATGCCACGCCACGCGCGTGCACGAATCGCGCGCATCAACGCAAGGGCATAGTGGCTCGTCGAGCAGCCCTCGAGCCCGTGAAACAGCACGACGAGCGGCGCCTCGCTTGTTGATTCGCGATCCTTGATCCTCGATCCTTGCTTTGGCTCGCCCACGCGGTCGAGGTCGATGAAATCTCCGTCCGGCGTCTCCCAGCGCTCGCGGCGATACGCGACCGCGGGCTGCGGCATGAGCATGGCAGGGTAGATCGTCTGCAGATGCCCGCCCGGAAGCCACGGCGGCGCGCAGTACGCTTCCATGCGCGCCTCTGTCGGGAATGTCGAGCGGTTAGTCGCGATACGTGGGATCGATGCGGTCGAGCTTGCGGAGCAGCGCCGGCCACTCGAGGAGCCCGAAGCGGCGCCGCACGCCGGGCTTCATCTGGTGATTCGTGTACTGCACCACCTCCGCAGGCGGAAGCGTGAGCTCGGTGTTGCAGGACAACGCCATCACCTGCAGCTGACATGCTCGCTCCAGGCGATACATGTTGTTGAAGCATTCCGGAATGCTCTGCGCGACGGTGAGGAGTCCATGATTGCGCAGCACCATCGCTTCGCGGCTCCCGAGGTTCTGCACCAGCCGCTCGCGCTCATCGAGCCGCAGCGCCACCCCCTCGTAGTCGTGATACGCGATGTCGGTAAAGCGCATGGACGATTGCGCGACCGGCATGACGCCGCACTTCATCGCCGAGACCGCCATGCCGGCGAGCGTGTGGGTGTGAATGATGCAGTCGACATCGTGACGCGCAGCGTGTATCGCGCTGTGGATGACGTAGCCCGCCTGGTTGACCCCGTAGTCGGTTGCGTTGAAGAGCACGTTTCCTTCGAGGTCGATGCGGATCATGCTCGAGGCCGTCATCTCCTCGTAGAGCATGCCGTACGGGTTGATGAGGAACTCGTTCTCGGTCCCCGGGACGCGGGCGGAGATGTGGTTTGCCACCATCTCCACCATCCCGAACTCGTGCATGAGGCGGTAGCACGCGGCGAGGTTGACGCGCGTTTCCCATTCCTCCTTGCTCACCTGATCGCGTACGGGTTTGTCGATCTTGATTGCGAGTGCATTCATCGCGAATCCTCCAGTGGATGTCAATGAACCAGCGAGCGTTACCTCGCCTTCACGTAAGCCCCGGCGCTCGTGCCTGCGAGCTTGCCGAACACCGCCCCGGACGTGAGCCCCGTGCCGCCGGGATAGTTGTGATAGAAGATGCCGCCGACCATTTCGCCCGCGGCGTAGAGACCCGGAATCGGCTTGCCGGCAGTGTCCTCGACTTCGCCCTGGGTGCTCACCTTGACGCCGCCGAAGCTGAAGGTGACGCCGCAGGTGACTGCGTAAGCTTCGAACGGCGCCGTGTCGACCGTGTTCGCCCAATTGGACTTGTTGATCTTGAGCCCGACGGTGCAGCGGCCATCCTTGATCGCCATGTTGAAAGGGGTGTCGGTGCGCACCGCCTTGTTGTATTCCTGGATCTCGCGCAGGCACGCTTCCGCGTTCACGCCCTCGAGCTTCTTCACCAGCTCTTCCAGCGTCTCCGCGCGCACCTTGGTGACGCGCTTGATGCGGTATTCGTCGCGCAGCACGGGGATGATTTTCGCGTCGAAGATCTGCCACGCGAACATGCCCGGCTGCTCCAGCACCACCCGCCCGTACTTCGCATAGGTGTAATTGCGGAAGTCCGCGCCTTCGTCCACGAAGCGCTCACCGCGGGCGTTCACCATGATGCCCCAAGGATAGCTGTGCTTCTGGAAGTTGTCGCCGACCGAGAGATCGCCGAACGGCGGGGCGTTCAAGTCCCAGCCTACCGCGTGGCAGCCCGACCAGTGGCCGTAGGAAAGCGCGCCCACGTCGAGCGCCATGTTGATGCCGAGACCGGTGTTGTAGCGGGTGCCGCGCACTTTCGCGAGATCCCAGCCGGGGCCCAGGTAACGCGTGCGCATCTCCGCATTCGACTCGAAGCCGCCGCACGCGAGCACGACCGCTTTTGCGGGAATCGACACGTTCTTGCCTTTATGCTTCGCGCGCACGCCGATCACTCTTCCGTCGTCGTCGGTCAGGAGCGCGATCGCCGGCGTCTCGTAGAAGATCGTGATGCCTTCGCGCGCGCAGGCCTTGTGCTCGTTGTCGACCAGCCCCGGGCCGCCGCCCCAGGCCTCCGCCGCAAGCCCGCCCCAGAACTTGAAGCGCTTGTCGTCGATCTTGTAGGACTGCCGGCCGTAGCTCGCCTGGAACTTGACACCCTTCTTGCGCAGCCACACCAGCGTCTCGAAGCTCTTCGAAATGAGGATTTCGCACAGGTCGGGATCGGTGCGGTACTGCGTGATGCGCCCCATGTCGTCGAAATAATTGTCGGCGGTGTAGGCGCCGAAGTCGTGCGTCTTCTTTTCATCTTCCGTGAGGTCGGGGATCAACTGGGCGAGGTCGTCCACGCCGTTGTACACCACGCGCATCAATCCCGCCGTGTAGCGGCTGTTGCCGCCGCAGTCCTCGACCGGCGCGGCTTCGAGCATGATGACCGAGGCGCCGTTCTCACGCGCGGCGAGCGCCGCGCAGGCCGCGGCGTTGCCCGCGCCCACGACGATGACGTCAGGATTGCCAAAGATGCTGGTGTTCATTGCCTTCCTCTGGTTGTATGAAAAAAAGCCCGCCCACGCGCGCGGCGAGTCAAGAACCCATGTGGCTTCCGGCGGCGTGGGACGCATCCCCGGAGAGCAGCGAATAATTGACCGCTCGGCCGATGCCGCGCCGGAACCCTTCGAGCCGCAGGATCTGCCCGGGCGTGATGTTCGCGAGGTTCGCCTCGGGACCGAAGTCGCGCAGGAGCTGCACGTGCTGCTGCGGAAAGCGGTACGGGTCCGCTTCGATCACGACGTGGTCGAACCACGGCTGGGCCGCGAGCGTTGCAATGGCGTCCGGCGCATCGCGCGCCAGGAGATCCATCTCGCACTGCTCCACCGTCACGTGGTGGATGCCGTGCTCGGCCATCGCGCTTACGATGTCGCCCAGGTATGCGATGCTCATCGCCTCTTCGGGATTCTTGCGGCCGAACTCGTACACCACGCTCAACCCGGCCTTCTGGAAGCGCTCGATCGCGCGATCCCGCTCCTCGTCGGTGAGCGTCACGTAGTTCTCCGAGATCTCCAGTCCGGCGATATCGAGGCGGGCGAGGAGTACGATCAATGGCTCGATCTCGTTCCGCTGCCACGCGTACTCGAACAGGATGCCGCCCGCAAACGGCGTGACGCCGGCATCGCGGTAAAGACGCGCCGCGCGTTTCACGACCTCCCCGGGCATGAGGAGCGCGTTCATCGCATAGATCTTCGCGTAATCGATGTAGTCGGCAGTGACTTCGAGGACGTTGCGGATGCCTTGCTCGCCGCCCGTCCATCCGAAAGTATCGGGACCAAAATCGATCATCGACGTGACGCCGCGCCGCCGCGGCTTGTGGCTACGCCGCGGCAGTGCAAGTGCCGGCCCGGCGGTGAGGGAATCGAACGCCATGAGAATCCGTTTTCTAATGTAGCGTGACTTTGGTCTGGCGGTGCGGCTCGGGGTCCGGAGTGGCCGGTGCGGGAACAGGGGAGGCGTGATGCGCGACCATGCGCCAGCCATGCTCGGTCCGGATAAAGATGTTGGTCGCAATCATCGGCCCGCGTACGCGCGTCTCGCCCGCCACATTGATATGCTCGTACACGCTGTGGGCGGATAGCATCATGCCATGCACGTAATGCTGCCCGCGCAGCTGGAAGCGCAGCGACTGCCCGGAGGCGAAGATCTTCCGCCACGACTCGCGAACCTGGGCGACGCCGCTCATGCGGGCGCCGCCCGGATGCACGCAGTAGATGTCATCGTCGTCGGCCCACACCTCCATCATCGCGTCGAGGTCGCCTTTCGTGAAGGCGTCGTAAAACGCAGCTTCTGCATCCTGGGGCGTGGCAAACAGGGTCTTCTTCACGGGATCGGAGTGCGGCGGTCTCAAAGCGCGTCTGGTGCGATTTTATCAAAGTCGATGGCGCTGCATACCCGGTCGGGCGTGAGCTGCATCATGCAGTTGAAATGTCCCAGCGGGCATTCGCGCTTGAAGCACGGACTGCACGGAAGCCCGAGATAGATCACGGCTGCGGCGGCCGAGCGCGGCGGAGTGAACCCGGGGCTGCTCGATCCGTAGAGCGCGATGAGCGGCTTTCCGAGCGCGGCCGCGACATGCATAAGGCCTGAGTCGTTGCTCACCACGAGCGCGGTGGAGGCGAGGAGATCGATCGCTTCCCCGAGCGACGTGCTGCCACACAGGTTGCGGCTCGCGCCGTCGCTCAAGAGCGCGATCTCCTCGCCGAGGCCGCGATCGCGCTTCGAGCCCACCAGCCAGACTTCGAGTCCCCGCGCCGCGAGTCGCTTCGCAAGTTCCGCATGATGGTGTAGGGGCCAGCGCTTCGCCGGGCCGTACTCGGCGCCCGGACACAACGCGGCAACCGGCGCGCGCGGGGCGAGCCCGAGCTTTGCGAGCGTGGCGCGGCGGGCGCGCTCATCGACGCGCAGCCGTACTTCGGGCGGCGCAACGAGCGGCTCCCCGCGCGTCCCCGCGAGCGCCGCATAGCGCTGCACCATGAGCGGCAAAACGCGCTCGTCGAGAGGGCGCGCGTCGTTCAGCAGCCCCCAGCGCATCTCGCCCCGGTATCCGGTGCGCAGGGGGATGCCTGCGAAGTACGGCACCAGCGCGGATTTGAACGAATTCGGGAGCACGATCGCCTGATCGTAGCCCGCGCGCGCGAGCTCGCGCCCGAGCACACGGCGCTCGCGCAGCTTCAGTTCGCCGTGGCCGAAAGGATTGCGGATCGCCTGCCGCACTTCCGGCATGCGGGCGAGCAGCGGCAGCGTCCACTCCGGCGCGAAAACGTCGATCGCCGCGTCCGGACGCTTTGCCTTCAGGATGCTGAAGAGCGGCTGCGCGAGCACGGTGTCGCCGATCCAGGACGGCCCGACGACGAGAACGTTATACACAAAGACAACCGGTCAATGACCGGCCTTGGCACCGTCCTTGAGCACGTATCGCGTGCCGCAGTAGGGGCACAGCGCCTCTCCGGTTTTATCGATCGGCAGGAACACGCGCGGATGCGCGTTCCACAGGATCATTGACGGCGTCGGGCAATGGAGCGGCAGATCGTCCGCCGTGACTTCGATGAGCCGTTCCCGGTTTTCGGTTTGCTCCGCCATATGCTTTGCCCGGTCGAAGGCCTATTATGCGGCCACCGGCGTGAGCCAGTCGCTGTGCCGCTCGGCCTTGCCTGTCACGCAATCGAAGAACGCGGTCTGAAGCCGGGTCGTTATCGGACCACGCCTTCCTTCACCGATCGTCCGGCCGTCGACTTCGCGAATCGGAGTCACTTCCGCCGCGGTGCCGGTGAAAAACGCTTCGTCGGCGATGTAGAGATCGTCGCGGGTGATGCGGCGAGCGGACACCGAATAGCCCATTTCCCGCGCGAGCGTGATGACCGACTGGCGGGTGATGCCCATGAGCGCGCTGGTGAGCTCCGGCTCGAAGATTTCACCGTTCTTCACGATGAAGAGATTCTCGCCCGAGCCTTCCGCGACGAAGCCGTCGACGTCGAGGAGCAACGCCTCGTCGTAGCCGTGCTCGGTCGCCTCGAGGTTTGCCAGGATCGAGTTCGCGTAGGTGCCCGAATATTTCGCGCGGCACATCGACACGTTCACGTGATGCCGCGCGAACGAAGAAGTCTTGACGCGTATCCCCTTTTCGATGGCCTCGGGCCCGAGATAGGCGCCCCACGGCCACGCCGCGATCGCGACGTGCACGCGGTTGCCGCTCGGAGAGACGCCCATCTTCTCCGAGCCGTAGAACGCAATCGGGCGGATGTAGCAGGACTCGAGCCGGTTTGCGCGAACGACTTCCTTCTGCGCTTCTGTGAGAGTGTCGCGGCTGTAGGGAATCGTCATCCGGTAGATGTGAGCGGAGCTGAGCAGGCGCTCGGTGTGTTCCCGGAGACGGAAGATCGCGGTGCCCCGCGCACTGCTATACGCGCGCAGACCCTCGAAGACCGCCAGCCCGTAGTGCAGCGAGTGCGTGAGCACGTGCGTGGTGGCGTTGCGCCACGGCACGAGCTCGCCGTCGTACCAGATGTGGCCGTCGCGGTCGGCCATTGACATGTGCATGCTCCACCAAGGAAAGCCGCATTTTAGCTTGTTTTTAGCTTGCTCCGAACACCGTCTGCCAGAGCGTGCGCACCGCGCGCGCGTGGCCGGCCACCTCATCGGGCGGGACGCGCGCGTACTTTTCGCCGGCGAGCCGCAGTCGATGCTGGAGGCGGCGAAACTCGCGATAGGCATCGTGCGCGGCGATCGCCTGGGCTTCCGGAATGAGGCCGAGGCGGCCGGCGAGCTTGAGCAGCGCGAGATTGCCGATGTTGCCTGTCAACTCGGCGTGGGCGTGGGCGTAGCCCAGGACGAGGTATTGCACGACGAACTCGACATCGACGATGCCGCCGGGGTCATGCTTCACGTCGAAGAGCGCGCTACGGTTGGGGTGCGCGGCATGGATCTTCTCGCGCATGGCGGCGATATCGTGCCGCAGCGCACTGAGGTCGCGGGGGTTGCGCAGGATGGCGACGCGCAGGGCCTCGAATTCGCGCCCGATGTCGGGATCGCCGGCTGCGAAGCGCGCGCGGGTGAGCGCCTGGTGCTCCCAGCCCCAGGCCTGCCCTTCCTGGTACTTGCGAAAGCTCGCGAGCGGGCTCACGAGCAGCCCGCCCGCACCGTCGGGACGCAAACGCAGGTCCGTTTCGTACAGCACGCCCGCGGGCGTGATGCTGGTGAGCCAGCGGTTGATGCGCTGGGCGAGCCGCGCGTAGTTCTCCGGCGCTTCCGGAGCAGGGTCGTCGTACAGAAATACGATGTCGAGATCGGAGACGTAACCGAGTTCCTTCCCGCCGAGCTTCCCGTAGGCGACGATCGCAAAACGCGGCGTTTCGCGGTGGCGCGTGCGCAGTCCCTGCCACGTGAGGCGCAGCACCTCTTCCAGAAGCGTGCATGCGAGGTCGGACAGGTGATCGCTCAGCTTCTCGAGCGGCAGCGTTCCGGCGAGGTCCTGGGCGATGAAGCGCATGGTCTGCGCGTGCTTGAAGTGGCAGAGGATGTCCATCTGCCGCTCCATGTCGTTGCCTGCATCGTCGAGCTGCGCCCGCAGCGCGCGCTTGAGTTGCGGCCAGTCGGGCGCGGCGTACAGCGTGCGCGCGTCCAGAAGCTCATCGAGCAGTATCGGGTGCCGGGTCAGATATTGCGCCACCCAGCCGCTCACGCTCACAAGCTCCGCGAGCCGGGTCAGCGCGAGCGGATACTCTTCCAGCAGCGCGAGATACGATTCCCTGCGACTCACGCTATCGAAGAGTTCCAGGATCCGCTCGAGCGTTGCGTCGGGGTCGCGCGTGGTTGCCGCCGCCTCGATCGCGAGCGGCACGAGCCGCTCGAGCCTCAGCTGGCTCGCAGCCGGCATCTGGCGATAGCGGGGACTCTCGCGCAATGCGGCGAGGCGGCGCTGCAGCGCTTCGGCGCGCCGGTAGCCGAGCGCCGCGAGCTGCGCGGTAACGCGGCCGCTGTCCGGGGCGTGCCAGAGTGCGGCACGCGCGGGCTCGTCCTGCGGCGCAGCGGCGAAAAGCTGCTCGAACTGGCGGGTGACGTGCCCGCGATGCCGGTCGAGCGTTGCACGCAGCGCCCCGTAGTCGGGGAACCCCATGCTTCGGGCGATGGCGAGCCGGTCCTCCGGATTCTCGGGCAACGTGTGCGTCTGCTGATCGTCGCGGTACTGGAGCCGGTGCTCGAGGGTGCGAAGAAAGCCGTACGCTTCAGCGAGCTCGCGCACCGCGCCTTCGGGCAGAAGATTGCGCTCGGCAAGCAGCGCCAGCACGTCGAGCGTCGGCTGGCGCCTGAGCTGCGGCTCGCGACCACCGCGTATCAACTGGAACACCTGCGCGATGAATTCGATCTCGCGTATGCCGCCGGGGCCCAGCTTGATGTTGTCGAAGAGGTCCCGGCGCGCCACTTCGCTGCGGATCTGGCCGTGCAGCTCGCGCATTGAGGCGAACGCGCTGTAATCGAGATGGCGGCGGAAAACGAATGGGCGCACGAGCTCCCGCAGCTCGTCGCCGCGCTCGCCCGTCAAGGGCCGCGCCTTGATCCATGCATAGCGCTCCCACTCGCGCCCCTGGGTGACGAGGTAGTTTTCCAGCATCTCGAAGCTCACGACGAGCGGGCCGCTCTCGCCGTACGGCCGCAGCCGCATGTCGACGCGAAAGACATAACCGTCTTCGGTTACTTCGCTCAGCGCGCCGATGAGACGCCTGCCGAGACGCGTGAAGTATTCGTGGTTGCTGAGCGCTCGGGCACCGTCCGTTTCACCGTCTTCGGGATAGGCGAAAACGAGATCGATGTCGGACGACACATTGAGCTCGCCGCCGCCGAGCTTCCCCATGCCCACGACGTGAAGCTGCTGCGCTTTTCCGCGCTCGCCGCCGCGCGGCCGTCCGTGCTCGGCCGCGAGCGCCTGATCGAGTCGCTCGTGCGCAAAGGCGATCGAGATCTCCGCAAGCGCGGTTGTGGTCGCAACGACTTCGGCAAGGTCCGCTCGTCCGGCAAGGTCGCGGGCGATGAGGCGCAGTATCACGCGCTGGCGCAGGCTGCGCAGCGCGCGGCGCAGCGTCGGTTCATTCTCCACCGCTGCGCTTTCGAGGAATGCGCGCATTTCGGCGGGCGCGTAGGGCCGTTCGAAGTCGTCGTGCGCAAGCTGCGGCTCCGCATCGAGCACGCGTCGCGCGAGACCGCTGAACGCACGTGCCATCTCGAGCGCGCTGTCGGCGCGCGTGCTCGCGGGCGCGTTATTCAATTCCATGCGGTTCTTGGCGTAAAATCCATAAATCTTTGTTTGAATATCGCATTTTTTCGAAGACCAGGCAAAACGTGCCCATAACGGCTCTCAAGCGATGGCTGCGCATCAGTACGCTCACGCTCTATCGCCTGGTCACGTGGACCATACTTGCAGCCGGCCTGTCCTTCTGCGCAGTCGTCCTCGGCCTGCGCTACTGGGTCCTGCCCAACGTCGACCAGCATCGTGAAAGCATCGCGCGCGCGATCGGGCACTCGCTCGGGCAGCGCGTGGCGATCGGCAGAGTATCGGGCAACTGGGACGGGCTGAATCCCGAACTGCTGCTGGAGGATGTCACCCTTTTTGACACGAACGGCGCCCCCGCGCTCAAGCTCCCGCGCATAGAAGGCACGCTCTCCTGGTTCTCGGTCGCGGCGTGGGAGCCGCGGTTTCGCTCCGTGGAGCTCGAGCGGCCGATGCTCGACATCCGGCGCGACGCGAACGGCGCGCTCTTTGTGGCCGGGATCGAGATGAAGAAGGGCGAAGGCGGCGGATTTGCGGACTGGCTCCTGCGCCAGCGCAGAATCTCCGTGCGCCAGGCCTCGCTTTCATGGCACGACGAGCTGCGGGGCGCACCACCGCTGCGCCTCGCGCAAGTCGATTTCCTGCTACGCAATCGCGGGAGCCGTCACCGGTTTGGCCTGCGCGCGGTTCCGCCATCGGAGCTTGCCGGGCCCCTGGACCTGCGCGGCGAACTTTTCGGCGGATCGCTCCCTTCTCCCGCGCAATGGCACGGCCGGCTCTTCTTGCAGGTGGACAGCGTGGATCTCGACCGGTGGTCGCCATGGCTGCCTGCGACGCTTCCGGCGCCCACGGGCGCGGGCGCGTTGCGGCTGTGGGCGCAGTTTCGCGAGCACCGCTTCACCGGCGCCGCCGCCGACGTGCATCTTGCCGGCGTTCGTGTACGGCTCGCGCCCGAGCTGCCCGAGCTCGAGTTGGCCGCACTGTCCGGTCACATCGGCTGGAAAGACGCGCCCGGCGGTATGGAAGTCTCGACCACGGCGCTCGCATTCTCCGCAGCCGACGGATCGAGCATCGAGCCCACGGACTTCTATTTGCGGGTGAGCGGCGGTAACGACCTCGAGGCGCGGGGCGAGCTTCGCGCGAACCTCCTTGCGCTCGAGCCGCTGGCGATGCTCGCCGACCGGCTGCCGCTCGACAGCGAGTTTCGCGGGCACCTGGTTGCGCTCGCACCCAAAGGGCGCCTGCTCGACCTCGCCGTGCGCTGGAACGGCGACTGGCGCGCGCCGGTTCAGTACGTGGCGCGCGGACGCTTCGAAGGCCTCGGTGCAGTAGCCGTTGACAAGTTCCCCGGTTTTTCCGGGATCACCGGCGTTTTCGAAGCGAACGAGAAGACCGGGACGGTACGGCTGAACAGTGAAAGCGTGACGTTCGACATGCCGCGCGTTTTTCGGGCGCCGCTCGATTTCGATAGCGTAGTCGCCGAGATCGGGTGGTCAAACGCGGAAGATGCACCCCACTTTCATTTCGAGAAGGTGGCGCTGGCCAATGCTCATTTCGCCGGCAGTCTGTCAGGAAACTACCGCGTGGTGCCCGATGGGCGCGGCGTGATCGACATCACGGGCGGCCTCACGCGAGCCGATGCCCGCCACGTGGCGCACTACATCCCGCTCGTGATCGGGCAGCCGACGCGCGAATGGCTCGACACGGCGCTCGTCAGCGGCCGCTCGAGCGATGTCACGCTGCGTCTCAAAGGCGACCTCGACGATTTTCCGTTCCCGGACAACAAGGGCGGCGTGTTCGAGGTGGTCGCAAAAGTGAGCGGCGGTGTGCTGGACTGCGCGTCCGGTTGGCCGCAAATCGAAAACATCGCCGCAGAGGTCGCCTTTCGCGGCAAACGTATGGAGGTGAACGCACACCAGGGCACGATACTCGGCGCGAGACTCCTCAAGGTGCGCGCCGAAATTCCGGACGTCGTTACGCACTACGAAGTGCTGCAGGTTGCCGGGGAAGCCGAAGGCCCGAGTAAGGCATTCCTTTCCTTCATCGAACAGAGCCCGGTCCTGGACATGATCGACCGCTTCACCGAGGGCATGCGGGTGGAAGGACCGGGAAAGCTCGCCCTCAAGCTCGAAATTCCGCTCCGCGAACGCGAGAAGAGCAAGGTCGCCGGAAATTACGAGTTCACGGGCAATCGATTGATTGCATCCCTCGACCTGCCGCCGGTCGAGCAGGCGAGCGGGCGGCTCGAGTTCACCGAATCCACGGTTCGGGTTCCCGGTGCTACGGCAGTGTTTCTCGGCGGCCCCATTGCCGTATCGAGTGCGACGCAGAGCGATGCGGTACGCATCAACGTGCAGGGCCGCACGGATTTCGAGAAAGTGCGCGAGCGCACCGGGAACGCGCGCTGGATGCAGTACGTGAGCGGCGCGGCCGACTGGCGCGGCAGCTTGATCCTGCGAAAGAAGCTCGTGGATCTCGTCATCGAGAGCGACTTGCGCGGCATCGAATCCGGGCTCCCCGCGCCGCTTGCGAAAAGCGCCGGCGAGGAGCGGCCGCTCCGCATTGGACGACGCTTCATCAGCCAGACGCAGGGACTGACGGATCGCATCGAGGCAGCCTACGGCGAGATCCTGAGCGCGCGCCTGGTGGTGCGGCGCCACGGCGAGACGAAGGACACGATCCGGCAAGGCACGATCCGTTTCGGAGGCGCGGCGCCGGAACCCGAGCGCGAAGGCATCTGGGTGAGCGGCAAGCTGAAGCAACTCGACCTGGACCGTTGGCTCGCGCTGACGGAGCAGGAAACAGTCACCGTCGCGGTGCAGGGCGAACTGGCGGGTATCGACGCGAGCGTGGAAGAACTCCTCGCGATGAACCGAACGTTCCACAACGTGACGTTGAGCGCCACCGCGCAGGACGGCGGTTGGCGTGGGACGCTCTCCGGCCGCGAATTCGACGGAGCCGTGAGCTGGCAGCCGCAAAATCGCGGCAAGCTCACCGCGCGCATGAAGAAGCTTGCGATCCCCGCTGCCCAGCCCGGCGAGCGGCGCGAGGCGGCCGCGGATCGCGGGCGCGAGTTGCCCGCGATCGACATCGTTGCGGAGCAGTTCCAGTTCAAGGACAAGGAGCTCGGGAAGCTCGAATTGAACGCGACGCCGGTCGAGCGCAACTGGCGCATCGATCGGCTCCGTGTCAGCAACCCGGACGCCGTGTTGAGCGCCGAAGCGCTGGTGCGCGACATGGTGGCGCAGCCGCGGATGCGCGCCGTAGTGAACCTGCAGGTCAACGACATCGGCAAGCTCCTCACGCGCCTCGGTTATCCGGAGGGCGTGCGCCAGGGGACGGCCAGGCTCGAAGGCACGCTCGCATGGCCCGGCGGCCCGCAGGACTTCGAGTATGGAGCGCTGGCAGGCAATCTGAAGCTCAATGCGGCAAAGGGCCAATTCATCAAGCTCGAGCCCGGCATAGGGAAGCTGCTCGGGATATTGAGCCTGCAGGCGCTTCCCCGGCGGCTCACCCTCGACTTCGGCGACATATTTTCGAGAGGGTTCGCTTTCGACGAAATCGGCGGGGAAGTGGGCATCGAGCACGGCATCGCCTCGACCGAGAACTTTCGCATCCAAGGTCCGGCTGCGCGCATTGGCATGAGCGGACAGGTCGACCTCGCCCGCGAAACGCAGCGACTGCATGTGCGCATCGTTCCGAGCTTGAGCGATAGCGTCTCGATCGCCGGCGCCCTGATCGGCGGCCCGGTCGCCGGTGTGGCAACCATCCTCGCGCAAAAGATATTGAGAGATCCGCTGAGCCAGATGTTCGCTTACGAGTACGACGTGGCCGGAACCTGGGCCGAGCCGCAAGTGTCGAAAATCGACCGTCTCCCGCCTGCGGCGACGGAGGCGAATTGAACTGGTGCAGGGACCTGTGGGAGGGAGCGTGAGTACCAGAGTGCGTGCAACATTCGGCCAGGAGTGGGCGCCTGTCGGAAAGCTCGGCCACTCTTCCGAGGTCACGCGCATCGCGGCCGTCCAGATGGCTTCAGGGCCGAACGTCGAAGGCAATCTCGACGAGGCGGCACGTCTGATCACGATTGCCGCCGCACAGGGGGCGAAGCTCGTCGCCCTGCCGGAGAACTTCGCCATCATGGGCATGACGGACGAAGACAAGCTGAAGGTGCGCGAAAAGCCGGGCGATGGGCCGATCCAGGCATTTCTCGCCGCGACGGCGAAGCGGCACGAGATCTGGCTTGCCGGCGGGTCGATTCCGCTCGAGGCGTCCGTGCCGAACAAGGTCCGTAACAGCTGTCTCGTGT
>CAMPGR010000013.1 GCA_946885605.1 uncultured Pseudomonadota bacterium | reverse complement strand
CGGAGGACAAGCTGGTGGTGTCGCGTGCCCGCAAGATCCAGCGCTTCCTGTCGCAACCGTTTTTCGTGGCGGAGGTATTCACCGGCTCGCCCGGCAAATACGTGCCGCTCAAGGAGACGATCCGCGCCTTCAAGATGATCGCGAGCGGCGAGTGCGATGCCCTTCCCGAGCAGGCTTTCTATATGGTGGGCCTGATCGAAGAGGCGTTCGAAAAGGCGAAGACGCTGCATTAGCCGTAACGCTCTACAGCGGAATTGAAGGAGGTCCCATGAATTTGCGCGAAGTCGTGATCTGCAATCCCGTGAGGACCGCGATCGGCACCTACGGCGGCACGCTGAAGAACACCCCCGCACCGGAGCTCGGCGCCGTCGTGATAGGCGAGACGCTGAAGCGCTCGGGCGTCGCGGCGGACAAGGTCGAAACGGTCGTCATGGGCCATGTCGTGCAGGCGGGCGCGAAGATGAATACCGCGAGACAGGCGGCGATTGGCGCCGGCGTTCCGGTTTCGGCACCGGCGCTCACGGTGAATCGGGTGTGCGGTTCCGGGGCGCAGGCCATCGTCTCGGCCGCGCTCGAGGTCATGACCGGCAACGTGAGTTGTGCGATCGCCGGCGGCATGGAAAACATGGACATGGCGCCCTACCTGATGCCGGGCGGGCGCTGGGGCTACCGCATGGGCGACGCGCAGATCTACGACAGCATGCTGCGCGATGGGCTCAATGACGCATTCAGCGGCCAGCATTCGGGCTGGCACACCGAGGACCTGGCGGCGAAGTTCGGCATCAGCCGCGAGGGACAGGACGCGTGGGCGTTGCGCTCGCAGCAGCGCTTCGGCGTGGCGCAGGCAGCGGGCAAGTTCGACTCCGAAATCGTCCCGGTGACGGTGAAAGGGCGCAAGGGTCCCGAATCCTTCACAAAGGACGAGCACAACCGTCCGGACACCTCGCCCGAGGCGCTCGCGAAGCTCAAGCCCGCATTCCGCAAGGAGGGGACGATCACCGCGGGCAATGCGCCCGGCTTGAACACCGCTGCGGCGGCGATGATCGTCGCAGACCGGGACTGGGCGGAGAAGAGCGGCCTCGAACCGATGGCGCGGCTCGCGGGCTATGGCATCGCCGGTGTGGAACCGGGCTACTTCGGGCTGGGGCCCGTGCCCGCGGTACGCCAGGCGTTGGCGCGCGCCGGCTGGACCGTCGAGGACATCGAGCGCATCGAGATCAACGAAGCATTCGCCGCCATCGCCATCGCGTGCATGCGCGAGCTCGATCTACCGGAGCGCGTCGTGAACGTCGAGGGTGGCGCAATCGCCCACGGCCACCCGATCGGCGCGAGCGGCGCGGTGCTGGCGACGCGCCTGCTGCACTCGATGAAACGGGATGGGTTGAAGCGCGGCGTCGTCACGCTGTGCATCGGCGGCGGGCAGGGCATCGCGCTGGCGCTTGAACGGATCGAGGGCTGAAGTCGCGTCGAGCCATCGGGACCTGCCTGACGATGGCAGATGGAGGAGCGCACCATGATTCGTCGAGTGAGTGCCGCCGGTGACTGCTCGCTTTGGCTCTATCACGACACCGTGCAAGAGGGATCGCGATGAAACTCTATCAATCCGTTTTTATTGCCCTGGCCATGCTGACCTCCATGCCTGCGTTTTGTCAGGAGGGGGGGACGAGCAACATGGAAATCCTGCGTCAGAAGATCAAGGCCGACAAGAAGCTTGTCGTCGCCGCCAACATCGGGCTCACCGAAGCCGAGGCAAAGGCGTTCTGGCCGGTGTACGAGGCTTACCAGAACGATCTTCAGCAGATCAACCAGCGCCTGGGCAAGGTTATCAGCGACTACGCTGATGCTTACAACAAAGGTCAGGTGCCGGGTGACACGGCAAGAAGACTTTTGAACGACGCCTTGGATATCGAGGAGGCCGAAACCAAGCTCAAGCGTGCCTACGTCACGAAGCTGGAGAAGGCGATACCTGGAGCGAAAGTTGCGCGCTACATGCAGATCGAAAACAAGATCCGTGCCATCATCAAGTATGAACTCGCCGCTGAGATCCCGCTGATTCAATAACGGGCTTAAGCAGGGCGATGACCAAAGGGGCGCCGCGGCTGGCCGGGCTCCTGTTGCTGAGCCTGCTCCTCTTGGGCATGGCCGTATGGGGCGTGCTCGCGCTCTATTATTTCGACCATCAAAGTGCGGGTGTGCGTACCGGTTTCGCGGCTGCGTTTGCGGTTGCTTCCGTGGCGGCGCTCGCCGGGTTCGCGCGATCGCGGTGGCGGTGGCGCGCGTTCACGCTTTATGTCGTGCTCTTCGCCCTGCTGCTCTGGCGGTGGTTCGCCATCGAACCCTCGAACGACCGCGAATGGCAGCCTGAGGTTGCGGTGCTGCCGTATGCCACCTTCGATGGCGATCGCATCACGGTGCACAACATCCGCAACTTCGATTACCGCAGCGAGACCGACTTCACGCCCGGGTACTACGACAAGACCTTCGACCTGCGGCAACTCGACTCGGTGGACTTGGTCACGTCCTACTGGATGGGACCGCACATTGCGCACACGCTTCTCAGTTTCGGGTTCGGCGGCAAGGACTATCTCGCCATCTCCATCGAGACGCGCAAGGAGAAGGGCGAAAGCTATTCGACGGTGGCCGGCTTCTTCAGGCAGTACGAGTTGTACTATGTCGTTGCCGATGAGCGGGACGTTATCCGGGTCCGCACCAACTACCGGCGTGATCCGCCCGAGGACGTTTATGTCTACCGGGTATCCGGCCGGGTGGAGAATGGGCGCAACCTGTTTCTCGGCTACCTGCAGAAGATCAATGCGCTCACGGAGCACCCGGAGTTCTACAACACGTTGACCACGAATTGCACAACCAACATCTGGATGCATACGCGGGTCAATCCGGGACACCCGCCGTTTTCCTGGAGGATGCTCGCAAGCGGGCACGTGCCCGCGCTTCTCTACCAATCCGGCAGGCTGGACAACAGCGTGCCGTTCGCCGAGTTGCAGCGGCGCAGCCACATCAATGCGCGCGCCCAGGCAGCGGACAAGGCGGAGGATTTCTCCCAGCGCATACGTGGCACGGCGGCTTTAGCGGCCCACTGATTCAGTCAGTCAGTCAGTATGGCTGCAACCGACGACGCGTGACTTCCGTCAGCATTATGGCGCGCCGAGCAGGAGGTACAGGCTCCAGCGGTCGCCCTCGCCCTTGCCGAAACCCAGATAGGCCGGGCCGGCGAACGTGTCCGCGGCGAGAAACACCGAGCCGGACCACGTCGTGCCGCCAGGGGGCAGGCCATCGAAGCGGCTGTGAACCTCGCCCGCCTCGAGCGAGGCGCCCGCATAGACGCCCGCTCCCAATGCGGTTGGAAGCGGTATCCTGCGGGAGTAGTACATCAAGCGTCCAAAGAGCATCTTGCGCCCCGCAAACTCGTTGATGCGGTAGCCTGACAATCGCAGCGGCCCGCCGAGCGTAAACGTATCGTACGCAGGCATCTCCGATCCGGCGTCGGTGCCCCCGACAACGCCGACGTTGAGCGTGTGCTCGCCCCAGCTTCTCGCGGTAGTGAACTGACCCTCGAAGCGCTTGTAGTTTCGATCCGATCCGAAGCCGCTTTCCGCGAAATAGACGGATGCGACGCCACGGTAGCCGGCACGGGGAAACCAGGCGTTGTCGAGCTGGTCCACGATGAAAAGTGCCCGCGGCCCTGCCGTGGTTTCCGTAAGCTCCGGCAAGACAGGAGAGCCGGTATCCACGCTGGCATCGACGCGTCGCCACACCGAACCCAGGCGCGCGTAGCCCGAGGTACCGAAATTGGCGCCCGCGTCCAAACCGAAACGCACGTCCGTGACGTCGTACTCCGCGACACGGTTCTCGCCGATGAACACGCCCCGCGAGCTCTGCCGCGCCCACACGTACGGCGCGACGTAGTAGCGGGCGGTCTCCTCCACCGGCTGGATAAACTCGGTGAAAAGATGGGTGTCGCTTCCGAGCTGAACCTCCGTGAGCCATTCACCGCCCAGCCGGTTGAGCCATGTCCTGCGATACTGCGCGAGGAGGTTGAAATTGTCGTCACCCTGGAAGTCGGTGGCGAGACCCAGCCCGAAGCGCAGGTAGTCCGGGCCCCATTCCTTTTCGCGCGGCTCGATGACGAGCACACGGCTGCCCGGTTCCTGCAGAATGCGGTAGTCCACGCCCTCGTAATCGCCGCGCCCGTAGATGCGCCGCAGGTCGGCGCTGATCTTTTCCTCAGTGAGCGGCTCGCCGGGCTTGCTTTCCACCAGCGGGCGCAGCGGTCCCGGGCTGGTCCGCTTCAGGCCCTCGAAACGGATCTCGTCGACCGTGCCGAGCGTCGTGCGCTCGAGCATATGCGTCTGCTCGTGGCGCAACGCCGCGTACTGTTCGGGCGGAAGACTATAGCGCCGGAGCGAATCGGCCACCTTGCGCGCTGCCTCCTCGCCCATGCGGATGGCATCGGCGGCGCGCGTGAAATCGCCGGTGCCGATGTCGCCGAGGTCGGGCGCGATGAGAACATCGCGCTCGGTCAGGCGCTTCAACTGCTCGTCTACGGTGAGCTTCCCTAGAAAGTTGTAGAGCTGCGCCGTCACGGTCAGCGCGGAGGTGATCTCCTCGCGTCGCAGCGGGGGCGTTGAAATGTCCACCGCGATGATGACGTCCCCGCACAGCTTGCGCGCCTCGTCGATCGGTAGATTGTTCGCGATGGCGCCGTCGACCAGCAGCCGGCCCTCGAATTCGACCGGCGACATGGCGCCAGGGATAGACATGCTCGCCCGCATGGCGCGCGAGACGCTGCCATGGTCGATCACGATCGCCTCGCCGGTCGCGATGTCGGCGGCTACTGCGCGGAAAGGTATGGGCAGGTTTCGAAAATCGCTGACGGATGCGGCACGGTCGGTGAGTTGCCGGAAGAAGGACTCGATCGTGACGCCTGCCACGACGCCCTTGGGAAACGCGAGCTGGCCGTCCTTCACACCGTATTCCGGCGCGAACAACGTCTTGTAGTCATCGAGCTTGCGGATGTTGGCCACCTCCGCCCGCGGCGGATAGTCGCGGAAAACCTCCTCCCAGTTTGCGCCGCGGACCCTCGCCTCCATCTCTTGAACGGTGAGACCCGAAGCGTAAACCCCGGCGACGATGGAGCCCATGCTGGTCCCCGTCACGCAGTGTACGGGGACGTTCAGCTCTTCCAAGACCTTGAGCACGCCGACGTGCGCAATCCCGCGTGCACCGCCGCCGGACAAGGCAAGGGCGATGCGTGGCGCTGCGGGTGCGGCCGCGGCCGCGGCCGCGCTCTCGCCCGACTCGGCGTGCACATCTTGCTGCAGCATCAAACCCGACGCCAGCATGGCCGTTGCGAGCGTCCGTGCCGAAGCACGCCGCGAGTGGTCGCTCACAGGCACCTCCTACGCCCACGTCATGCATGGCGTTGTTCGCGCTCGACAATGCGACATTAAGCGCCAAGCCGGACATGGCCTATTGGACTTTGGTCCAACGCCCGGAAGCGTTGGAGCCTGGAGGCGCGTCAGAAATGGGAATTATGCAATCCGCATGGCATGCACCCCGTGTGGTTTGAAAGGCGGTGAATATCGAGCTGCCGAGAAGACGATCAGCGCTTCGCCATCGTCGATTTGATGAGCGAGCGCGGGTCGCGCAGCCGCCAGCGTCCCGATTCCACTTGCGCGAGAAACTCTGCGGTGATGCGGTTGAAGAAGTCCGGCTCTTCGAGGTTCACCGCATGCCCCGTCGCCGGCACCACGGTGAGCGACGCCGAAGGGCACACCCGCTTGATGAAGATGCCGGGCTCGAGGCAGTTGTTGTCCTCATCGCCGGTCATTACGTGCAGCGGTACTTTCATCTTTGAAAGGCCGCGCTCGAGGCTGTAGACCGACGGGCGCCGCGCCTGGATGCCGCGCAGCGTGTTGGCGGACCCCAGCGCAGAGTGCTTCGCGAATTCCGCGCAGAAGTGCGCGAAGCCGAGCGGATCCTTGTTCTGGAATTGCACGCGCGCCGGGCCGATCTGGTAGGGCTTGATCGCTTCGGGCGTGCCCAGCTCCTCGAAGCGGCGCGCCATGACTTCGGTATCTTTCGCGAACTGCGCCTTCTTGTCGGGATCGGAGCCGTAGCCGACGCCGATCGCGGTGAGCGAGAGCGCCATGCGCGGATAGCGCAAACCGAAGTGCACGGTCGCGAACCCGCCCATCGAGCAGCCGATCACGTGGGCCTTGCGGATCTTGAGATGCCGCATGACGTTGGCGATATCGTCGGTGGCGATCGCCTGCGAATATTTCGAGACGGATTTCGGCACGTCGGAGGGCGGATAGCCGCGCGCGTTGTAGGCGATGCAGCGATAGCGGCGGCTGAAATAGCGTAGCTGCGGCTCCCAGCTATAAAGGTCGTCCGCGAATTCGTGAACGAACACGATAGGCGTGCCCTTCCCCACCTCTTCGTAATAGAGGCGCACTCCGTTCGACATTGCATAGGCCATTTGCTCTTCTCCTCTCTTGATAAGACCATCCGAACGTTATTCGCGGATTCCCCGCGCGCTTTGCTATCTTTTGGCTTCAGCCTGGTGCGCAATGCGTATCCCTATCAGCACCATCAGTGCGCCGACGAGCTGCACCTCGCCGAGCGTTTCGCCGAGCAGTACCCAGGCGAAGAGCGCCGCCACGACCGGTTGCAGCAGCAATCCCACCGAGGACAAGCGCGGCGGCAGGTGCGCCATGGCGTACGCGATGAGGCTTTGCCCGGCGACCTGCGCCACCAACGCGAGCCCGACGAGCTTCAACCAGCCGATAGCCGTCGAAGGAAACAGTTGCTCGCCCGAGAGCAGCGCGACGGGAAGCAGGAGCGCTGCACTCACCATGCCGCTCCACGCCATGATTCGCGCGGTGCCGGTGGTGGCGCGGAGCCGCGTGACGGTAAGCTGGTATCCGGCGTAGAACATCGCGGTCAGCACACCCAGCGCATCCCCGAGCAGCACCTCGCCGGAAACCCGCACATCGCCTCCTAGGAGCAACGCGATGCCGGCGACCGCCATGGCAAGCCCCGCAAGGAAACGCAGCGCGGGACGCTGGCCGAACACGAGCCACACCGCGAGCGTGACGAAGATCGGCGCGAGGTTGGCGAGCAGCGTCGCCGTGGCGACGGTCGTGAGGACGATCGACCAATGCCAGACCGCGAGATCGCCGGCAAAATAAGCGCCTGCTATGGCCATCAAGCGGCGCTCGTCTTTCGCTTGCGCGGGCGCGCCGCCGCTCCGGTCGACAGCCAGCGTCCATGCCCAGAGGAAAGGGAGCGCCAGAAAGACCCGCCAGAATGCGGTGGAAACGGGCCCGGCTTCGCTCACTTTGACGAAAAGCGGGGAGGCGCCGATCGCGACGGCGCCGGCGAAAAGCGCGGCGAGCGCAAGCGGCCGCTCGCTTTCCGGCGCGATGCTCTCCCCAGGCGGCATGCGGCGCGCCTTACCTGCCCTGAAACTTCGGTTTGCGCTTCTCGATGAAGGCCGCCATGCCTTCCTTTTGATCCTGCGACGAAAAGAGGATTTGGATCGCCTTGGTTTCCAGCGCGAGCCCGGTGTCGAGCGCTGCATCCATGCCGCGCAGCACGGCTTCCTTCGCCTGCTGGATCGCAAGCGGCGAGAGCGCGGCGATCTGCTGCGCCATCTCGATCGCGCGCCGCTCCACGTCGGCGTCCGGCACGATTTCGCTCACGAGCCCCATGTCGAAGGCTTCCCGTGTGCCGAAGAGGTCGCCCGTCAGGATGTAGCGCATCGCCTTGTACTTGCCTGCCGCTCGCGTGAGGCGCTGCGTGCCGCCGCCGCCGGGCATGATGCCGATCTTGACCTCCGGCTGGCCGAATTTCGCCGACTCACCCGCGATGATGATGTCGCAGGTCATCGCAAGCTCGCAGCCGCCTCCGAGCGCAAAGCCGTTCACGGCCGCGATCACCGGCTTGGGGCACGCGGCGATGGTGCGCCAGAGCTTGTGCGTGCCGCGCGCGATCATGTCGACCGTGCCCGCACCCGCCATCTCTTTGATGTCGGCGCCGGCCGCGAAGCTTTTTTCGTTGCCGGTGAGCACCACGCAGCGCACAGCCTCGTCCTCGCCCGCTTCGGTAAGATGCTTCGCAATGAGCCGACGCACCTCCATGTTGAGCGCATTTCGCGCTTCGGGCCGGTTGATGCGGACGAGCGTCACGCCTTCGGCGGGGTGCTCGACGAGGACGACGGGGGTGCTCATGGCTGCTTCGCGAGGCCGAGATCCACGAGCACGGACTTCATGGCGTCATACGTCTCGTCGAGTTCCTTCCTGAATGCCTGCCCCGTGGCGAAATCGTTCGACCAATAGTTCTTTTCGAGATCGGCCTGCCATTCCGGCACTTCGGTCGCCTTGCGCAGCGCCCCTTCCCAGAAAGCAACCTGCGGCTGGGTCAGGCCCTTGGGGCCGACGATGCCGCGAAAGCCGCCGTAAACGAGCTTGACCCCAAGCTCGTTCCACGTCGGCACGCTGGCGAGTGTGCCGCCGAAGCGGCGCGGCCCGGCGACCGCGACCACCCGCATGTTGCCGTTCGCCACATGCGGCGCGGCATTGCCCGCGGCAGTGGTGACGAGGTCGATGTGGCTGCCGAGCAGGTTGGTGATCGCTTCCGCCGAACCCTTGTACGCAACGGCCTTCAAGTCCCTGGCGTTGCCGCCGATCGCCTTCATCAGCAGTCCGGCGGCGATGTGGTTGTGGCTGCCGAGCGCGGTGGCGAAACCGATCGCGACCGACTGCGGATCCTTCTTGAGCCGGGCGATCAGGTCCTTGCCGTCCTTGATCGATGAATTGGCGTTCACCGCGAACACCACGTAATCGTTGAACAGCATGGCGATCGGCGTGAAATCGCTGTGGTGGATCTTGCTGCGGCCGGTGATGTGATTGGTGAGCAGCGCCGTGGTGCCGACGAGCAGCGTGTGCGGATCGCCCTGCTTCTGCGAAACATAGGTGAACGCGATGCTGCTGCCGCCGCCCGGCCGGTTCACCACCGTGATCGACGTCGGGACAAGCTTCTTGTCCACGAGCGCGCGCTCCACCGCGCGGGCGGTTTTGTCGTTGCTTCCGCCGGGCGCCGAACCGACGACGATCTCGACGTTCCTCTGCGGCGACCAGCCCTGTGCATGAGCAGGAGCGCCGAACACGACGAGCGCGAGAGGCGCCAACACGTGGTAGAACTTCATGCTTTTCCCTCCTTTCAATTTGTGAGTGCGGGCCACAGCGCGTCGGCGCCGCGTTTCTGGATAATGCCGCCGAGCGTCGCTGCCCATTCGGCTTCGTTGCCATACTCTTCGCGCCACGACCAGAGGCGCAGTGTCGCGTGATGCAGCGGGTATTCGTCCGTGACGCCGATTGCGCCGTGCACCTGGTGCGCGATGAGCGCCCCCTCGCGCGCCGCTTCGGCAGTGCGGATTTTGGCGGATGCGACCGCCAAAGTCACGTCGCCCGCGCGCTCCATCACACCCGCCGCGGAAAGCGCGGCGGCCACTGCGGCGGCTGCTTCTCCGGCGCAGCGCGCGAGCTCCTGCTGGATCGCCTGGAACGCACCGATGCGCCGGCCGAACTGTATGCGCTCCTGCGCGTAGCGCACCGCGAGCTCGAGGGCGCGCTCGAGGGCGCCTGCCATGAGGAGCGAGCGGGCCAGCGCGCCGCGCAGCCTGAGTGCGCTCCGCGTCACAATTTGAGCCGGCGCCCCGTCCTCCACAACGACGTCATTCAGCGTGACGGCATCACGCGGTTCGCCGGCGAGATTGCGGCCGGGGCGGATGTCACAGAGAGCGGGATCGACCATCACCACGACCCCGCCTTCATCGGATTGCGCGAGCAGGACGAGACGCTGCGCGATACGCGCCCACGGCATGCGTGGAACGACGCCGGAGACGACCCAGCGGCCACCGACCCGTCGGGCGTGTACCACTTCGGGGCCCGAGGGTCCCGCGGCAAGCGGGCCGTGCGGCACGGCGAGACCCACGGCGGTGAGCATCCATGCCGCAAGCATCGCGGTTTCCGCGAGCGGCACCGGTGCGGTGTAGCGTCCGGCGATGCGCAATACCGCGGCGAGATCGGAAAGCGTGCCGCCCGCGCCGCCCATTTCTTCGGGCGTGCCGATGCGGGTGAATTGCGCCTCTTCGAGCGCCCGCCACAGCGACGGCGACCAGCCATCACCCTTTGCCGCTTCGAGGACCCGATGATCGACGTGGTCGTTCATGAGCCGGGTCGCCGACTCGGTAAGCATCGCGCGGACTTCGTTCGGCGCATTCATTTGAGCGGCCCCAGCAGCCGGCGCGCGATGAGCGTGCGCAGCACCTGTGTTGTCCCGCCGCGGATCGTCGAGATCGGCGCGCAGACGATCGTTTCGGCGAGATAGCGCTCGAACGTGTCGAGCGCATCGGGATTGGGCTCCACCTCGATCAGCAGCCGCGCCGCGTCGACGATCTCGCGCTCGAAGAACGTCCCCATGTCCTTCACCAGCGCGGCTTCGGTTGCAAGATCGGCGGTCGTGCGCGCGGCACGCTGCTCATCCCCCGGCCCGGGATCGAGCGTGAGCGCAATGGCGAGCGACATGCGCCGCAAGGTCCACATTCGAGCAGTGAGCCTCCCCACCATCTCCTGTGCGCGGCCATCGGGCGAAGTTCCAAGGCGGCGCACGAGTTCGACGAGCAGCGAAAATGTCGTCATATAGCGTTCCGGGCCGCTGCGCTCGAGCGCGAGCTCCGAAGTCACCTGCTTCCACCCCTGGCCGACTTCGCCGACGACCATGTCATCGGGGACGAACACGTTATCGAGAAACACTTCGTTGAAATGGTGCTCGCCATTCATGAAGCGGATCGGCCGCACCGTGACCCCGGGGGCGTCGAGCTCCACGATCAATTGCGAAAGGCCTTCGTGGCGGTTGCCGCTTTCGGGTGAGGTCCGGCACAGGACGAAGAAGGCGTGCGCCTTGTGCGCCCAGCTCGTCCATACCTTCTGACCGGTCACCCGCCAGCCGCCCGCCACACGCTCGGCGCGGGTCCTCACCGATGCGAGGTCGGAGCCGGAATTCGGCTCGCTCATGCCGAGCGCGAAATAACATTCGCCGCGCGCGATCGCGGGAAGATATTTCTGCTTCAGGAACTCCGATCCGTGGCGCAGCAGGCTCGGCCCCGTCTGGCGGTCGCCGAACCAGTGTGCCGCGCATGGCGCCGCGGCGGCAAGAAGTTCCTCGGTCACCACGAAGCGCTCCAGATACGTGCGCTCCTGGCCGCCGTAGCGGCGCGGCCACGTCATCCCGATCCAGCCCCGCTCGGCAACCTTGCGGGTGAAGGCGGCATCGAACTCGCTGTGGCCGAGATGCGGCGTGTAGCTTCCCGCGGCGCGCTCGGCCTCGAGGAACTCGCGCACTTCTTCGCGCAGCTTGAGCGCCGCTGGCGGCAATTCGAGCGCGGAGAAATCGACGTTTTCGAAGAGCACAGTCACGCTCGGACCTGGAAGTGCGCGCTTGACGAACGGAAGGCTGCCCGGAGAGCAGCACGCGATGAAAGGAAGCGTCTCATTTTGATCGATCCGTGCCGGTATGGAAAGCGCCGGCCCTTATTGATTCTCGTGCAAATGGTTGAAAACCCTCTGCACCACAAATCTCCCCTCGCCCGCGACACGGGAGAGGGGCGGGGGTGAGGGCAGAGCGCGTCAGTCATTTCTACGACGCTCGTTAGGCACTCTTAGCGCAGCACGATGAGCGCATCGGCGGCGATCACTTTACCGGCGCTCACGAAGAGCGGGTTCACGTCGAGCGAGGCGATGCGATCGGCGTGATCCGCGGCGAGGAGCGACACCCGCGCGAGCGCCTCGGCGAGCGCATCGACCGCCAGCGCCGGGCGACCGCGGTAACCCGTGAGCACAGGATGTCCGCGTATTTCGCGGATCATCTCGTGCGCGCTCGCGGCATCGAATGGCGCAAAGCGATACACGACGTCCTTCAGCGCCTCCGCGAACACGCCTCCGAGCCCGAACATCACCACCGGCCCGAAAAACCGATCGTTTACCGCGCCGAGTATGACTTCCTCGCCCTGCGCCATTTCGCTCACAAGAATCCCGTCGATGCGCGCCCCGGCGTTGTATGCGCGCGCGGCGGCGACGATCTCCCTTGCAGCGCGCTTCAGTTGGTCGATGCTCTGCACATTCAAGCGCACCGCACCCGCTTCGGTCTTGTGCGCGATATCCGGCGAATCGATCTTGACCGCCAGCGGAAAAGGCAGCGGCGGCTGCGCCATCCCGTCGAGCGCCTCGAGGGGCAACACCGCCTCGCGCGTTACGGGAATGCCGTAGGCCGCAAGGCAGCGCTTCGCTTCGTGCTCCGAGAGCGCACCGCTTTGTGGAGGCAAATCGAGCGCACGAGTCTCGATTGCGCGCTGCCGGACGCGCGCCGCCTGTGCCCGCCACCGCTCGCGCTTTCGCGCGAACTCGTAAAGCGCGCCGGCCGCCTTGGCGGCGCGCGTCGGCGTGAGGTGCCACGGGATACCATGCCGCTGCAGCAGCTGCAGGGAGGTCTCTGCGTGGTCCGGCACCCGGCTCCACGCAACGAGAAGCGGTTTGTCGGTTTGCCCCGCGACTGCGGCGAGCCCGCGCGCCCACGCTTCCCCCTTCGCGCCCTGTACCGCGCCGTAGCGCACGATCAACTGATCGACGTTCGGATCACCCAGAACGTGTGCGCAGATCGCGTTCACGCGTTCGTGATCGCCGGTGATCTGCGCGGTGAGATCGACGGGATTACCGAACGACGCGTACCGCGGCGCGAGCGGCCGGATTCTCTCGATCGTCTCCGGCGCAAGGCGCGGGAACGTGAGCCCGCGCTTTTCGCACCCGTCGGCGATCAGCACACCGGAGCCGCCGGAGGTCGTGATTGCCGCGACGTTACGCCCGCGCGGCAGCCGCCGCGCAAGAAAGGCGCGCGTTGCGTCGACGAGATCGTGCACGTCCTCGATCTCGATGTAGCCGCCCTCTTCGAAGGCGGTGCGGTAGAAAACATAATCGGCCGTCATGCTCGCGGTATGCGATTCGGCGGCGGCCCGGCCGGCGCCCGCGTTGCCGACTTTCCACACGAGTACCGGCTTTTGCAGCTCCAGCGCGCGGCGCCCGAGCGCGCGCAGGCGCTGGCCGTCGGGGACGCCTTCCATATAGCTCACCAGCACTTCCACATCGTCGCGCTCTAGAAAGTCCGCGATGAGATCGAGGGTGGTGATATCCGCTTCGTTGCCCACCGATACCACGTAGTTGAAGCCGATGCCCTCCGCGTCGGCGAGCCCCACGACGCTGAAGGCGAAGCCGCCGCTCTGCGAGACGAAGGCGACCGGCCCCGACTTGAGATGCGGATTGGCGAACCCCGCGCCAAAGCCGCAGTAAACGCGATCGTTCAGGCTCATCATGCCGATGCAGTTGGGCCCCACCACCCGCACGCCGGCCTCGCGCGCTGCGGTTTTGAGCGCCTCCTCGAGCGCGGCGCCTGCGGGGCCGATTTCGCGAAAGCCTGCGGAGAAAACGATGGCGAAGGGAATGCCGGCGCGCCCGCAATCGCGGACCGCGGCGGGCACTACCGCGGCATTGACCGCAACGATCGCAACATCACAGGGACGAGGGACCGATGCGATATCGGGATAGCAGGCGAGCCCGTCGAGCTCCGCGTACTTGGGATTGACGGGATAGATGCCGCCGCGGTATCCGGTTCCCTTCAGGATCTTGACGGGATCTGCGCCGATACGCCGCGGATCGCCGGAAGCACCGACGACCGCAATCCCGCGGGGGCCGAAAAGCCGGGCGAAGCTCATAACGGCTTGATGTTGGCCGCCTTGATCACCTTCGCGTACTTGGCGATTTCGTCGCGGACGAATTGCGCGAACTCGGCCTGGCTGTTGCCGATCGGTTCCAGTCCGTCGTTGATAAAGCGCTTGCTGATCTCGGGGCTCGCGATGATCTTCGTCGCTTCCGCATTGAGCCGGGCGACGATGTTCTTCGGCGTCTTGATCGGCGCCATCAGGCCGAACCACGTCGTCGCTTCGTAATCTTTGAGGCCGGATTCGTCGAAGGTGGGCACATCGGGGATCGCCGGGAAGCGCTTGAGGCTCCCGATCGCGACGGCACGCAGCCGTCCGGACTGGATATGAGGGACGAGCGCGGGCACGCCGCTGAAAATCATGTGGACGTGGCCGGCGACGGTGTCGGTGAGCGCCGGCGCGTTGCCCTTGTACGGGACGTGGACCAGATTGATGCCCGCCATGACCTTGAGCAGCTCGCCCGCCATCTGATTGGAGCTCCCGAGCCCGCTGGAAGCGAAATTGAGCTGGCCGGGTCGGGCTTTCGCCATGGCGATCAGCTCCTTCAGGCTCTTGACGGGAAGCGAAGGATGGATCGAGAGCACATTGGCGCCTTTGACGCACAGCGTGATCGGGGCGAAATCGCGCAGCGTGTCGTACGGCGGCCGCGCGTAGAGCGACATGTTGATGGCATTCGATGCGCCGCCCATGAAGAGCGTGTAGCCGTCGGGAGCGGCTTTCGCGGCAAGCTCCGATCCGATGTTGGTGGCGCCGCCCGGGCGATTGTCCACGATCACCTGCTGGCCGAAGACCTCCGAGAGCTTGCCGCCGATGGCGCGGGCCGTGATGTCGGTGTTCCCGCCCGCCGCGTACGGCACGATGATCCGTACCGTGCGCGTCGGATAACTCTGCGCGGATGCGGAAGAAGCGGCAAGCGCGGCCGCGATGGCGATCAGCACGGTGAAGTCGGCTTTCATATCGGCGCTCTCCTCGTAAAGGCACTCACTTTTGTACTTCGTTGACCAGCGGTGCGCCGCGCAACCAGCGTTGCAGGTTGTCGCGGAAAATCGCGTAAACGCGCGCGTCGTTGCCGGCGGCCGCGGCCGAGTTGTGGGGCGAGATCAGGACATTCTGCATGCGCCACAGCGGCGAATCGGCGGGGAGCGGCTCTTTCTCGAAGACATCGAGATAGGCGCCGCCAAGGTGTGCGCGCTCGAGCGCAGCGATCAACGCGGCCTCGTCCACGATTTCGCCGCGCGCGACGTTGATCACCCGTGCGCCGCGCGGCAGCCGGGCGAGCGCTCCGGCGTCGATCAGCCCGCGCGTCTCGGCCGTGAGCGGGCAGGCGATGACGAGCCACTGCGCGCGAGGCAGAAGTTCGGGAAGCCGTTCCGGTGCGTGCAACTCGTCCACCGGGTCGTCGGACGCGGGCGGGCTGCGCCGCACGCCGATGACATGGAGGCCCAGCGCTTGCGCAATACGGGCGAATGCCTTGCCGATATGTCCGAGACCGACGACGAGCACGTTCTCGCCCCTGAGGTCCGGCGGCACGTCCGCGCCCTGCATCGGCTCCCATGCGCGACTCGCCTGCGCGGCGATCCAGCGAGGAAAATTGCGCGCGAGCATGAGGAGCGCCGCGATCGCGGTCTGCGCGATCGGCTCCGCGGTCGAACCCGATGAGGTAGTGAGTCGGACCCCGCGCGAGAGCATTTCAGCGTAGATCGGGTGATCCAAGCCGGCGTTGAAGACGTGCATCCATTCGAGATGCGCGGCTTTGCGTGCGGCGGAGAAGAACTGCCGGGCGTAATCGGGGAAGACGTCGCCCGAAAAAAATGCCGCCTCGACGCGCGCGCAATCCGCGTCCGAAAGACGCCCCTCGGGTTCGGGCGGAAGCACAATCAGCTCGAGCGGAAGCGCTTCGTGCGCGGCAAGGGCGGTCAGGTCCGCGCCATGCTCGAAGTTGCAGCGATGCGAAATGAGTAACGCGGCCATCCCGGCGTGGGTTCTGTATGGCGAGTCGGTATTTGAGCGCGGCGGGAAAAACGATGCGCGCGCGTTGGACGTCCCGCGACACGAGTGCTTCGTGCTGCGGATTGTACCTCCTATTTGCTAACATTTCAGTTCAGCCCTCAGCGAAGGTCCATCTCGTGGAAATCGATGTGCTCGAGCTTGCCCGCGCGTTGATCGCGCGCCGTTCCGTAACGCCGGACGATGCAGGATGCATCGATCTCATCTCCGGCACGCTCGAGCCGCTCGGTTTTCAATGCGAGCGGATCAGCATGAACGGCGTGGACAACCTCTGGGCGCGCCGCGGCAAGGCGGCGCCGCTCGTCTGCTTCGCGGGACACACTGATGTCGTGCCGAGCGGCCCGCTCAACCAGTGGGCGAGCGATCCGTTCACGCCCACGATCAAGGACGGCGTGCTCTACGGGCGCGGCGCGTCCGACATGAAATCGTCGCTTGCCGCGTTTGCGGTCGCCATCGCCGATTTCGTGAAGGCGCATCCCGATCACCCCGGTTCCATCGCCGTGCTGCTCACGTCGGACGAAGAGGGGCCCGCCACCGACGGAACGGTGAAAGTCGTGGAGGCGCTGGCGCGGCGCGGCGAGCGGCTCGACTACTGCATCGTCGGCGAGCCCACTTCGGTGAGACGCCTGGGCGACATGATCAAGAACGGTCGGCGCGGGTCGCTCTCGGCGGATCTCGTCGTGCAGGGCGTCCAAGGGCACGTCGCGTATCCGCACCTCGCGCGTAACCCGGTGCACGAGGTGGCGGCCGCGATTGCGGAGCTTGCGCAAACCGAGTGGGACCGCGGCAACGAGTACTTCCCGCCCACCACGTGGCAGATTTCGAACATCAATGCCGGCACCGGGGCGAACAACGTGATCCCCGGCACCGCGCACATCAAGTGCAATTTCCGGTTCTCCACCGCGAGCACCGTCGAATCGCTGCAGACGCGGCTGATCGGCATCCTCGACCGGCACGGCGTTACCTACGACATCGAGTGGCGCTACGATGGCCGGCCGTACCTCACCCGGAAGGGCGATCTCGTCGATGCGGTGGCGCGTGCGATCAAGAAAGTGACCGGCATCGATACCGAGCTTTCCACCACGGGTGGCACGTCCGACGGCCGGTTCATCGCGGACATCTGCCCGCAGGTGATCGAGTTGGGGCCGACCAACGCCACCATCCACAAGATCAACGAATGCATCCCGCTCGCCGAGCTGGAAGCGCTGCCGAAAATCTACCGCGAAATACTGGTCAACCTTTTGCCGAATAAGTAAAGGACAGGCATGGCCGACTCCCCGATCCTCGTTGCACGCGAAGGCAAGATCGCGACCGTCACGCTCAATCGTCCCGAAGACGGCAACCGCTGGCGCAAGGACATGCTGTACGCCTTCGAGCCGGTCGTGGACGCGTTGCACAAGGACGAAGAGACGCAGGTCGTCATCATTCGCGGCGCCGGGGACGAGTACTTCTCGTGGGGCGCCTTCGACCCCGCGATCCGGGGCGGCATGGAAAAGCAGGAGATCGTCGATTTCGTGCTGCGCGGCGCGCGGCTCCGCGACTCGATCGAGCTCCTGCCGCAGATCGTCATCGCCGCGCTCAACGGCAAGGCCCGCGGGAACGGGGTGGAGCTCGCGCTCGCCTGCGATATGCGGTTTACCTCGGACCGGGCGACCATTTCCTTTCCGGAGGCCGACATGGGCGGCATACCGGGCGGAGGCGGGCCGGCGCGGCTGCCTTCAGTCGTCGGCCATGCGCGGGCGCTGGAACTTATGTGCAGCGGGCGCGAAGTGGATGCCGGAGAGATGGTGCGGATTGGCTTCGCGCTCGCGGCCTATCCCCACGCGCGGTTCATGGACGAGGTGACGGCCTTCGCGCGTCGCATCTCCGAAAAGGGACCGATCGCGCTCCGCGGCGCGAAACGCATCGCCCAAGCGCGCCTCGCGCCCGGGCTCGCCGAGGCGCGGCGGATGTCGGATGCGCTGCGCGCCAGGCTCGAATGGAGCCAAGACGTCGACGAGGCGATCGCCGCGCACCGCGAAGGCCGGAAGCCGCGCTTCACCGGGAAGTAAAGGCGTGCCCTGAAAGGAGGCCTCATGCCGTTCTTCAAGCTGGATGAGATGCCGGGGAGCGTGATATCGCCCGGCCATTCGACCGCCCACGGGCCAACCATAACGGGCAAGGAATTGGAGATCGGCTACTATACCGAGCCCAAAGGCACCGGCGCCAAACCGCACCACCACCCGAGCGAGCAGATCATCCTCGTCCTGTCCGGACGCCTTCGCATGCGCATCGGGGACGAGACGCGGGATATCGGGCCGAACGAAGTCGCGCTGATTCTCGGCGACCAGGAGCACGAACAGATCGCGCTCGAAGACGCCACGCGCTTCATCAGCTTCAAGACCGCAGGGGGCGCACAGCCGGTAGGTGAGTGAGTCCTAACAATCTTCGGTAGCGCTATGCCGTAAGCCAGGGGTTTGGATCGGTTCCGACAATCGATTTCGCGCCGACAGCCGAAGCAGTAAGCCGTTGGACACAAATAGGAAACCGATAAACAGTTACCGCTTACTTACGATCTCTTACCAGCCATGGCATCTCGGCATAATGCCGCTGCTCGAACGCCTCGGTCTGCGGGAGGTATTCCAGCACAAGCCCCACCTCGTCCAGCCCCTTCAATAGTCGATCTCGGTAAACCGAATCGATGTCGAAGCGGTGCTTGGTCGCGTCGGGGGCCGTCACGGTTTGTGACTCGAGATCAATCGTGAGCTGGGCGCCTGGTGCCGCGTGCAGCTGCCTGCGCAAGCCCGCGCACGTCTCTTCGGGCAGCATCACCGGCAGCATCCCGTTCTGGAGCTGGTTGGCGTAGTGGATGTCGCCGAACGAGGGCGCGATCACGCTGCGTATGCCGTAGTCGAGCATGGCGTAGACCGCCCCTTCCCGGGACGAGCCGCAGCCGAAATTCGCTGCAGCGACGAGGATGCCTGCTTTGCGATACGCGGGCCGGTTGAGCACGAAGTCCGGCCGCTCGCGGCCTTCGCCGTCGAATCTCAAGTCGTAGAAGAGGTACGGGTCGTAGCCCGGCTCGCGCGGCTTGCGCAGATAGCGCGCAGGGATGATCTTGTCGGTGTCGATGTTCGCCATGTCGAGCGGCGCGGCGACGGCTGTGAGTTTCGTGAACGGTTTCATCGGGTTAACCGAAAAGCGTAGACGCAAAGGATGCGAGGGATGCAATTCCGCTCATTGGAGCAGGGTGCGGACGTCGGTGATGCGGCCGGTCACGGCGGCCGCGGCGACCATGGCGGGACTCATGAGGTGCGTGCGCGCGCCTTTGCCCTGCCGGCCCTCGAAATTGCGGTTCGAGGTCGAGGCGCAATGCACGCCCGCCGGCACGCTGTCGCCGTTCATGGCGGCGCAACTCGAGCAGCCGGACGCCCGCCATTCCACGCCGGCTTCCCGGAAGATGCGGTCGAGCCCTTCGGCTTCGGCCTGATGCTTCACGGCAGTGGAGCCGGGCGACACCCAAGCCGGGATGACGGCTTTGCGTCCCTTCAACACGGCTGCGGCGGCGCGAAGGTCTTCGATCCGCCCGTTGGTGCAGGTGCCAATGAACGCCCGGTCGATGGCGACATCGGTCAGCCGCATGCCGGGCTGCAGGCCCATGTAAGCGAGTGCTTGCACCGCGTGGTCGCGCTTATTCAAGTCATTGATCTGCTTAGGGTCTGGCACCATGCCTACGACCGGTGCGGCTTCTTCGGGGCTGGTACCCCAGGTGACCATCGGCGCAAGTTCAGACGCTTCGAGCACCACCTCGCGGTCGAACGTCGCGCCGGGATCGGTCGGCAGCCTGCGCCAGAACCCGAGCGCCTGATCCCAGTCGGCGCCCTTCGGGGCGTAGTCGCGGCCGGCGAGATAGCCGAAGGTCGCATCGTCGGGCGCCACCATGCCGGCGCGCGCGCCCGCTTCGATCGACATATTGCACACCGTGAGCCGGCCCTCCATGGAAAGTGCGCGGATCGCCGCGCCGGCGTACTCGATGACATGGCCGGTCGCGCCCGCGGTGCCGATTTTGGCGATGACGGCGAGAATAAGATCCTTGGCGGTAACGCCCGGGCCGAGCCGGCCCTCCACCGCGAGGCGCAGCGTGCGCGGTTTTTTCTGCCACAGGCATTGCGTCGCCAGGATCTGCTTGAGCTGCGACGCACCGATGCCGAACGCATACGCACCCAGCGCGCCGTGCGTGGACGTGTGGGAATCGCCGCACGCCAGGGTTAGCCCCGGCTGAGTGAGGCCGAGCTCAGGCCCGACCACGTGCACGATGCCCTGCCGCGGGTCGTCGATGCCGAAATGCGCGATGCCGTGCGTCGCGGCGTTCTTCTCGAGCAACTCGATCATGCCGCGGACTTCCGAATCGGTGATGCCGGCGAGCCCTTTGTCGCGTCCCACGGTCGGCACGTAGTGGTCGACGACGGCGAAGGTCTGTCCCGGTCTTCTGACACGGCGGCCTTCCTTGGCAAGCGCGCCGAAGGCGTGAAAAGAGCCGTCGTGGACGAGGTTGCGGTCGATGTAGATGAGCGCCTCGTTTTCCCCGCGCGTCGCGATCACGTGGCGGGACCAGATTTTTTCGAACAACGTACGTGGTACGTTCATGGCTTCACAAGCTCGCGCGCGCGTCGTCCGGCACGCCGTAGCGTTCTTCGAGCCGCTGGATTTCCGGGAGGCCCGCGATGTCGGTGAATTGCTTGAAGGTGGCCACCTTGTCACGCATATGCGCGATCCCGCCGGTGCGCTTGAGCTCCTTCAAAAGGTGCTGCATCGCCGGGATCGCGGCGAGGATCACCCAGTTGGGAAAGATGGCGAGCCGGAAGCCGAGCCGCCCCAGTTCGTCCGCCGGCAGATCCGGTGTCTTGCCGCTCGCCGCGAGGTTGTAGAGCAGCGGCACGCCTCTGAAGTGGCTCGCGACGCGCTCCACCTCGGCGCGCCCGACCGGCGCTTCGATGAAGAGCATGTCGGCGCCCGCCTCGCGGTAGCGCTCGCCGCGCTCGAGCGCGGCCTCCAGACCTTCCACCGCAATGGCATCGGTCCGGGCGATGATGAGGAAGTCGGCATCGATGCGCGCGTCGCACGCGGCCTTGATCTTCGCCACCATCTCGGCGGCCGGAATGACGCGCTTGCCCGAAAGATGCCCGCAGCGCTTGGGCCACGCCTGGTCTTCGAGATGCACGCCTGCCACGCCGGCCTTTTCGTAGTCCCGTATGGTACGCCGGACGTTGATCGCATTGCCGTAGCCCGTGTCGGCGTCCGCGATCAACGGCAATCCCGACGCGTCGGCGATGCGACTCGCGTTGTCCACCATTTCGCTCGCGGTGAGGAGTCCGACGTCCGGCATGCCGAGCCGGGTGAGCGTCGTGCCGAAGCCGGTCATGTAGATCGCGTCGAAGCCCTCCAGAGCGACCAGGCGCGCGGCGAGGGCATCCGCGACACCGGGTGCGACGATGCAGCGCTCTTCGCGCAGCAGGGCGCGTAGCCGCGCAGCGGGTTTCATCTGTGTCTTTTCCCATTTAGTTGAATTGCAGGTTGGCAGTCTTTGCAAGGCTACGCCACTTGGCGAGTTCCTCGCGGATCATTTTGGCAAAGTGCTCGGGCGTGCTCGATCCGGGATCCGCGCCGAGCCCGCGAAAGCGCTCCTGCACGCTCGGCGTGTCCATCACTTTGCGTAGCGCGGCGTTGAGCTTTGCGACCCCCTCGCGCGGCGTGCCGGCAGGTGCGAGTATGCCGAGATACGTGCTCGCCTCGTAATTCGGGACGCCGGATTCGGCGAGCGTGGGCACGTCGGGCAGGGCGCTCACCCGCTTCGCAGCGGTCACGGCGATCACCTTGAGCTTCCCATCCCTGATGAAGCCCATCGAGGAGGTGAGCTGGTCGATCATGGTGTTCACTTGCCCACCCAGCAGCTCGCCCAACGCGGGACCGCTCCCTTTGTACGGTACGTGGAGGAATTTCGCGCCCGTCATGGCGCTGAAAAGCTCGATGGCGAAGTGATTGGTGGTTCCCGATCCCGCCGAAGCCATCGTGATCTTCCCGGGTTGCGCTTTGGCGCGATCGATCAGTTCCTTCACCGAGCCCACGTTGTACTTGGGGCTCACCAGCACGACGAGCGGCACGATCTGCACGAGGCTCACCGGCGCGAAATCCTTCACCGAATCGTACGGGATGTCCTTGAACACGACCGGGTTCACCGAGAGCGGGCCGCTCGAGCCGACGAGCAGCGTGTGACCATCGGGCGTCGCCTTGGCGACGAGCCCCGCGCCGACGTTCCCGCCGCCGCCCGGACGATTCTCGACGATGACGGTCTGCTTGAGGAGGTCGCTCAGCCCAGGGCCCACGATGCGCGCCGAGATGTCGACGTTGCCGCCGGGCGCGTACGGCACGACGAGCCGTATCGGCCGCGAGGGAAAACCCTGTGCGCACGCGAGTTCGCCAAAAAGGAAGGCTCCCACACAGCAAGCGACAGCCGATGCCCGGACATTCATCGTTTCTCCTCCATGGATCGATGCGTGATCGGTGTGGCGCGTTGGCGCGCCGTGGCTCTCGGTTATAGCGGCTCACCGATGCGCTTCTTTACAACGCCTCGACGCGCCATTTTCCGGTTTTCGCAGCCGGCGGCGAGAAGTGCATCGGCCGGCAATTCTCGACCTGTGCATCGACGTGCATCTCGAAATGCGCGCAAATCACTCGGAAGCTGCCCGAATGCGCGACGATGAGCGGCAATCCGCCGCCGCGTATCTTCGCGAGTCCCGCGAGCGTGCGCCGCGTGAATTCGTCGAGCGCTTCACCGCCGGGCGGCGTCGCGTCGCGGTCGCGGACTCCACGGGGCTTCCCTTCCTGCGCGCCCCAATTGCGTTCAGCGAGCTCGGGAATCGTGACGAACGAAAGCTTCAGCATCTCCGCGACGCAGCGCGCCGTCACCAGCGCGCGCTCAAGCGGGCTCGTGTAGATCGTATCCACGCCGTGCCCCACGAGCGCTGCCGCGGCCGCGCGCGCCTGCTTCTGTCCTGTTTCGTTGAGAACGACGTCAGTCATGCCCGCCGTTAGACCGAGCCGATTGGTCTCAGTCTCGCCATGGCGCAGGAAAATGAAGGGTTTCTCGAAAAGCGGACAGGACGACACGCTTGCGGTGCCCTTCGACTTACACGATGCCGCGACGCTCGAGATCCTCGAGCGTCGCCGCGTCGCAGCCAAACTCGGCGAGCACTTCGCGTGTATGGGCGCCGCGATCCGGCGCGGGCCTGCGGACCTGCGCCGGCGTACGCACGAGCTTCACGCCCTGGCCCACGATCTCGATCTTCCCGAGCTTGGGATGCACGACGGGCTGCGCCATCGCGAGCTGCTGCACTTGCGAATCGGCGAACATCTTGTCGATGGTGTAGATCGGCCCGCACGGCACGCCCGCCTCGTTCAAGAGCTCGATCCACTCCGCGGAGGTCTTCTTGACCGTTCGGGCGGTGATCTCCTCGTTCAGGGCGTCGCGATGCTTCTGGCGGAGCTTGAAGTCCGCGTAATCCGGATGCTTGATGAGCTCCGGCGCGCCGATCGCGCGGCACAGGCGCTCGTAGAGGTTTCCGGACGCCGCGATGTTGATATAGCCGTCCGCCGTCTTGAAGACGCCGGTCGGAATGGCGGTGGGATGGTTGTTCCCTGCCTGCGGCGGCACTTCGCGGTTCACGAGCCAGCGCGCGGCCTGGAAGTCGAGCATCGCGATCAACGCCTGAAGGAGCGAAGTCTGCACCCACTGCCCTTCGCCCGAGTGCTCGCGTTCGAGCAGCGCGAGCACGATCCCGAACGCGCAGTAGAGGCCGGCGCTCGAGTCCGAGATCGCTATGCCTGCACGCACCGGTCCCTGTCCCGGGAGCCCGGTGATCGACATGAGACCGCCCATGCCCTGCACGACGTGATCGAGCCCGGGCCGGTCGCGATAGGGGCCTTCCTGCCCGAAGCCGGAGATGCTCGCGTAAACGAGACGCGGATTGATCTTCCGCAGGCTCTCGTAGTCGATCCCAAGCCGATGCTTGACGCCGGGGCGATAGTTTTCGACCACGACGTCCGCTTTCTCGACCATGCGCTTGAAAATCGCGACGCCGTCAGGCGACTTGAGATTGAGCGTGATGCTGCGCTTGTTGCGATGGAGGTTCTGGAAGTCGGAGCCGTGACGCCGGTCGAACGGCCCGCCATCGCCGTCCTGCTCGCCCGGTTCCTCGATCTTGATCACATTTGCGCCCCAGTCCGCAAGCTGGCGCACGGCGGTCGGGCCGGAACGAGCGCGCGTGAGATCGAGCACGGTGTAGCGGCTGAGCGGCAATCTCGCTTCGGACATTTGCACCTCCCTATATTGAGGCGCGCGCGGCGGGCGCGCGAGCGTAATCGAAATCGCAGTGCTTCAACGTCTCGAGCATCCAGAGTTCGGAGAGCAGCGCGCGCGAGGGAGCCTCGCCGAGGACTGGCACGGCGAGCTCGATGAATTTGTCGTTGAGCTCCTCGTCGGTGAGCGGCATTTCCGGGTCGCCTTTGCGAGTGGGCTGGAAATGCGTGTAGGTGCGGCCATCCGCCATCTCGATCTCGACCTGCGCCGCGCGCTGCGTCGGATAGCCCTTCGAGAGCTTGGCGTCCGCCACGCATTCCACCTTCCGCATGAGCGCGCGCACGTCCGCGTCGTCGAGGCGCTCCGGCAGGAACGCGTTCAAGCGCACGCTGCCGTGCACCAGCGCGTGCGCCACGACGTACTGCAGGCTGAACTTTGCCTGATACTCGCCTTCGGGCGTCGCATTGTCGATGATATCGAGCCCCGCCTTGTAGGTTGCGATGCGGATCTTCTTGATGTCGCGATACTGGAGCTGATGGCGCTCTTTCAGGAGTAGCGCCCCATCGATCGAGGGGAACGTGTGGCCGCAGCAGCCGTGGTTCTTGAATGTCATGTGGACGATGTGATAGTCCTCCCCGAGGCCGCGCGTAGCCTTCGACCAGTCGGGATCCTCGCTCATCGCCGCACCGAATCCGACTTCCCCTTCGAGTATGTCTGGCGCGCCCGTCACGCCCTTCGCGGCCGCCATGGCGGCGAGCGCGCCGACCTCGGCAGCGTGGCCGCCGTGCAGCGGCTTCGTCATCGCCTGCGAGCGAAACGCCTGCTGCAGGCCCGATGCGAAGGTGCCGACCGTGCCCAGCGCGTGCACGAACTGCTCGCGCGTGCAGCCGAGGATGGTCGCGACCGCGGCGGCCGCGCCGAAGCTCCCCACCGTGCCGGTGGTGTGCCAGTAGCGGTAGTGCGAAGGCATGACCGCTTCGCCGATACGGGTGGAGACTTCGTAACCGACGATGACGCCGCGCAGGAAGATTTCACCCGAAACGCCCTGCGCCTGCGCCGCGGCGAGCGCGGCGGAAATGGTCGGGCTTCCGGGGTGATAGCCGGCGTCGCGATAGATGTCGTCGAACTCCACCGCGTGCGAAGCCGCACCGTTGATGAGTGCCGCGGCGCGCAGGGTCGCGCGGCGGCGTGAGGCGAGGCGCGCGCCGCCGCGGTCCAGGTCTTCGGCGAGGGCCTGCTCCAGCAGCGTGGCGGGCGTGACGATGCTTCCAGGGAGCAGCGCGGCATACCAGTCGATCACCGCACGCTTGGCGTGATGCACGACTTCCGCAGGCAACTGCGATGTCTGCTCCTTGATGGCGTAGTCAGCGATTTTTTCCAGCAACATGACAACCTCCGGTGCATCCCGCGGGTCAGACCCCGACTCGGGGTCTGACCCCTTATTTCACAACTAAGCCATCCACAGCCACAACGCCTTCGCCTTCGCGTTTCACGATGAGCGGATTCACTTCCGCTTCGCGGATCTCTTCGAGCGCCGCAAGCTGCGAGAAGGCGCTCACCGCATCCGCGAGCGCGGCAACGTCGCCGCGCGGCATTCCGCGATAGCCGCGAACCAGGGCGAGACCTTTCACCTCTTCGATCATGCGGCGCGCCTCGTCGACGCTCACCGGCGCGAGACGCGGCGCAATGTCGCGGTAGATCTCCGTGAGCACGCCGCCGATGCCGAGGACGACGATCGGACCCACCTGCGGATCGCGCTTGTAGCCGACGATCACTTCCGCGAGACCCTTCTCCATGCGCTGCACGAGAATACCGTCGATGCACGCCTCCGGGTGTCGCGCCCGCACGCGTGCAAGCATCTCACGCGCGCTCGCCCTCAGGGCAGCCGCATCTTCGATATCGAGCACGACGCCGCCCGCATCCGTCTTGTGTGCGATATCGGGGGAAAGGATCTTGGCGACGACCGGGAAGCCGATGCCAACCGGCTCGTCGGGCTTCGCGATCACTTCGCTCGGGGCCTGCGCCACGCCGAGCGCCGCAAAGACGCGGCACGCCTCGCGCTCGTTGAGCCGCGGCGCTGCGCCGAGCAGCGCCTTCGCCGCAGCGAGTTTTGCCTGGTCGATATGCGGCGCCTCGACCGGCGGCGTCCAATTGCGCCACGCGCGGACCGCGTCGGCGCACGATTCCGGCGTGCGAAACCCGGCAATGCCTGCATCGGCGAGGAGCTTGAGCGATTGCTCGGCGTGCGGCGCGAGAAATACGGCGAGCGGTTTGCCGCGCGGCTCCGCCTCGAGTATCGGCTCGATCGCGATCTGCGGCTGGAATTGCGCGGAGCTTCCCACCACGGCGAGCACGAGGTCGCAATGGTCGGACGCGAGCAATTCGTTCAGCACCGCGCTGTAGATCTCCTTCCGGGCGCCGGCGAGCGTGAGATCGGTGAGCCGCGCCTTGCTGATGCGGATGTTCTTCTGCACGAGGTTGGCGACGATCTGATCAGTCGGTCCGACGACATCGAGCCCGAGCGTGCCGAGGCGATCGACGACGCTCGCCGCCCCGCCGCCGGTTGTCGTCATCACCGCAACGCGGTGGCGCGCTGCCGGTTTCTGGTCTTTGACGAGCGCAGGCAGTTCGAACAGCGCTTCGAGCACATCGACGCGCAGCATGCCGTGCGCGCGGAAGAAGGCGTCGGCCGCATCGTCGCCGCCCGCCATGGCACCGGTGTGCGAGGCGGCAATGGCCTGCCCGACTTCGGAGCGGCCGAGCTTGTAGACGATGACTGGCTTTCCTGCTGCGTACGCGCGCCGCGCCGCGCGCGCGAGGTGATCCGCATCGCGGATCGTCTCCATGAAGAGCAGGATTGCGCCCGTGTGCGGATCATCGACGAGAAGATCGCTGATCTCCCCGACGCCGAGATCCGCCTCGTTCCCCACCGAGATCAGCTTGGAAAACCCGACGCCGCGCCCCAGCCCGCGCGAAAGCAGCCCGCCGATCATGCTCCCGCTCTGGGACACGATGGCGAGCGGGCCTTTCCGGATGTCGGCGAATTCGAGCACAGCGTTGACGGACAGCGCACACGACGGCTCGGTGCTCACGAGTCCGATACAGTTCGGGCCGACCAGCCGCACGCCGCCCGCGCGTGCGATCGCGAGCAGACGTTCCTGCTCGCGACGCCCTTCAGACCCGGTTTCCGCGAAGCCGTCGCTGTAGATCGTCACGACCGGCACCTTCTTTACGGCGCACTGCTCGAGCGCCGCAGCGACGGCATTCGCCGGCACCATGATGAAGGCATGATCGATCGCATTCGGGACCGAGGCGATGTCCGGATAGGCGGTCTCGCCGAAGATTTCGGCGCGGCCGGGGTTTACCGGCACGATGCGCCCGGTATAGCCGTGCTTCCTCAGAAAGCGCTGCGGGCGCGAAGTGTTCTTGCGCGCGTCCCCTGAGGCGCCGATCAGCGCAATGGATGCGGGTTGGAAGAGCGCCTGCGCGAGGCGTGCGCGGGCGGATACCTCTTTACTCATTGCTCGCTGAAACGCATCAACGCAAAGGACGCAAAGGAAGGAAAATCAGGCGGTCAACAGGGGGCGCAGCCGCTGCACGTTCGCCATGCTTTCCAGCCCCCACACCGCATTGCAGAGCCGCCGCGCGCGCGCCTTGCCAAGAATGGGCGCCATGAGGTGGAAGCATTTCTCGTCCACCTCCTCGCGGTTCATCGGGTTGTGCGTCGTGCCGCGCACCGCTTTCACGTGATGCCTGAATTCGCGTCCGTCCTTGAGCGTGAGCTCGACGATGCCCTGGCGCGAGGGCAGGGCGCGCGTCAACTCGTCATCGCCGTAGAGCTCGATGCGTTGCCTGAGCGCCAGCACGCGCTTGTCCTTCATGCGCTTCTCGTCGTGTGCGGACGCGAAGGTCACGATGCCGTCGATCAACATGGCGGCGCACATGTGCTGCATGCAGATATCCGGCATGTGACGGTTGTCGGTCGTGTTCGCGCCCTGATGCGCGACGCGCACCACGAGCTTTTCCACCTGGTCCGCCTTGATGCCGTGCGCGCGGATCAATTCCAGCAGCGCATCGAGCGGCGCCTGGATCGGCGAGCCGACCGACCAGCGCTTGATGTTGGTGTTCATGATCTCGAACGTCGATCCCAGCTCGCGCGTGAGGCGCTCGGGTTCCGGCGGACGCCCGATGCGATGCCGCTCGTCGTAGGCCACGAAGAAATTGCGCTCGCCGGAGAAGACGTCTTCGACCGCGGTGAAGCCGTGCGCCACCATGGCGGCGGCCGCGACCCCGTTGCGGGCGGGCATGCCGCCAAAGTCGAACGCCTTCTCGATATGCTCCTCGTCGCGCATCCAGCACGACACGCCGGAAGTCTGTTGCGCGGTGTAAGAGAGGAGGTGCCGCATCTGGTCGTAATTGAGTCCCGCCAGCGCGCCGGCGGCTGCGGCGGCGCCGAACATGGGCCCGAAGCTGTGCGTGGAGTGGCCGACGTCGCGGAAGTCGTAGGAGTGCAGCGCCATGGTGAGGCGGCAGCCCACGTCGTAGCCGAGCGCCACCGCGCGCAGGAACTGCGTGCCGTTGCGCTTCTCGCGCTCCGCCATGGCGAGCGCAGCGGGCACGACACCGCAGCCCGGGTGCGTGAGCGACGGTGCGTGCGAGTCGTCGGTCTCGTCGGCATGGGCCAGCATGCCGTTCGCGAGCGCGGCGTGCTGCGCGCCGGTCACGATCTTCGATCCGATCACCGTCGACTCCTTGGTGCCGCCGAGCGTCTTCACATAGGAGATCGCCTTCCTGCCCGGCAGTAGCCGCGAGCCCGATACCATGGCGGCGATGGTATCGAGCACATGATGCTTGGTCTTCTCCACGACCTCCTTGGGCAGGGGCTTGCGCAGCGCCCGCGACATGTAGGTCGCGAGCTCGCGCATGAGAGGGGATACTTGCGTGGCGTCCTTATTCAAGTTCTTCTCCGTTCTCGTTCGTAGGCATCAGGGCATCAATCCGCCGCCATTCACATGGATCGACTGGCCGGTCACGTAGCGTGCATCGGGCCCGCACAGCATGCGGACCATGGCAGCGATTTCCTCCGGATCGCCGCGCCGCCCGAGCGGCGGCATGGAGCGCCGGTACTCAGGCCGTTCCGGCGCGCCGGGCAGACCGCGTTGCGTATCGATCGTGCCGGGCACGACGCAGTTCACAGTGATGCCGTGCGGCGCGAGATCGAGCGCAAGCGCCTTCGTCATGCCGGCGAGTCCGGCCTTGGCGGTGATGACGTGGGCGCGCTGCAGTGCGCCCTTGTGGCCGGTGAGTCCCCCGATATGCACCACGGCGGGCGCCTCCGAACGCTTGAGGTGCGGCAGGGCGGCCTGCGTGCAGAGGAAAGCGCCGTCGAGCACGATGGAGAGCACGCGGCGCCATTCGTCGAACGTGATCTCTTCGAAAGGCGTCTCGACGCGTACCGCGGCATTGTTGACGAGGATGTCGAGGCGCCCGAAGCGCTGCACCGTTTCGTCCACCATGCGGGCGACCGCCCCGGCGTCGGTGACGTTGGCGACGTGAAGCGCGGCCCGTCCGCCCGCGTCCTCGATCATCTTGACCGTCTCTTTGCCGAGCGCTTCGGAGGTATTCGCGTTGACCATGACGGCAGCGCCGCCGGCGCCGAGCGCGCGCGAGATGGCGCGTCCGATGTTGCGTGCGCCGCCCGTCACCAGCGCCACTTTGCCGGCGAGCTCGTCGCCTTTCCTCATTCCCACCTCGCTCGCCATCGATGTTCTCCCTCGTTCACGCCCGTGGTGCTGCGGCCCGCGCGAGCGCTCCGGCGTCTTGGAGCTCGGTGATGCGCCAGCACAATGCGATGATTTCCTCCATCTGCGCGGGGGGAAGGATGCCTGCGGCAAGACCGCGGAATTTCGCTTCAAGATCGGCGTCGCTCATCGGGCGCGCGAGCGTGCCCAGGGCATGCGCGACGTGCTTCGAGCAGGTGCGGCCGTCGTTCAGCGCGATAGTAACATAGGCCTCCGTCCTGCCGATCGCCGCATCGGCAGTGGCCGTGACCCGCTCGCGCAGCCGTACGATCTGCGCGTCGTTCACGCACGCCGCGCTGAATTGCGCTTCGCCCGCGGCACTGTGAACGAGCGCCGCAGCGGCGGCGTGATAGACGCTAAACTTGCCTTCGAGACCGCTCTGCGGCGTCTTCTTGCCGGTGAGCTCGAGGACGAGCGGGCTCACCGTGAGCTCGACGCGCGCGACGTCCTCGGGACGGATGCCGTGCTCGCGCTTGAGCTCGATGCACCCGTCGATCGCCGCGTGCACGACAAGCCCGCACGCGTACGGCTTGTACATATTGTTCGTGAGCTCGTAGCGCTCGCCCCAGCCGTCGGTGATGAGCGAGGGATCGAACCGGGTGGAGAGCACGTGCGCGAAACCGCGCGGCGCTTCGATCGCCTGCTCGGAGCTCGTGAAGTTGTGCGATGCGAGGAGCGCTGCGGTCAGCCCATTCTGCGCGGCGCGCCCCGGATGCAGGCTCTTGCACATGCTGCCGAACATTTCGCGCAAGCCCGCCGACTGCGTGGCCGCGATGCCGAGCGCCCACGCCATTTGCCGTGCATCGAGGCCGAGCAGAATCCCAGTCGCCGCCGCGGCGCCGAACACCCCAGCCGTACCCGTGATATGCCATCCGATAGCGTAGTGCTCGGGAAACACGGAGAGACCGATGCGCTCCTCCGCCTCGACCCCGAGCACAAAGGCATGGACGAGTTGCGCTCCGCTGATGCGCCTCCACTCCGCAAACGCGAGCAGTGCCGGCAGCACTGGCGCGCTCGGGTGGATTGCTCGCGCGTGCGTGTCGTCGAAGTCCAGAACGTGAGAACCGATGCCGTTGACGAGCGCCGCATGAAGGATATCGAGGCGTTCCGGCCGCCCGAGCACCTGGGCTTGCGCCGGCCCGGAAAAGGGACGCACGGCGGCGAGCGCGGATTCGACGGTCTCGTGGCGTGCGCTGCCGATCGCGCATCCGAGCCAGTTCAGAAGCGCGCGGGCCGCCTCATGGCGCACCGCATCCGGTATTTCTTCGTAGCGCGCTTCGACGAGACGCCGGGCGAGCGTGCGGGTGATGTCCATGCGAGAAGGGAAGCTTGGAACGGCAACCGGTGCGCGAAGCATGCGGACACCTTATATTGCGCGGGGATTCTAGCAGAGCAAACGGTGTCGTCACAATTCAGAGCGCCCTTTGTCGCTCACGCTTGTGAATATTCGCGATATTCACTGCGGCGAGCTTCGCGTCCTGAGCCAAAATCGTGACAGCGCAGCACGCGGGTCATTATGTCAGGCACTCCAGGATTGGCTAGAATATCGCGCTCGCGTAAGGTGGAGTGGACAAAAATGGATGCGCCGTTGGTCGGCATTGTGATGGGTAGTCAGAGCGACTGGGACGTGATGAGGCACGCGGCTCTGCAACTCAAGGATTTCGGGGTTCCGTTCGAGTCGCGAGCGCTCTCCGCGCACCGCACGCCGGACCTGCTCCTCGAGTGGATAGACGAGCTCGTCACCGCGGGCGCCCGATGCTTCATCGCGGGCGCGGGCGGCGCCGCGCACCTTGCCGGCGTGGTGGCGTCGAGAACTACGCTGCCGGTGCTCGCGGTGCCCATCCCGTCGAAGCATCTGCAGGGCCTCGATTCCCTGCTCTCGATGGTGCAGATGCCCAAAGGCATACCGGTCGCGACCTTTGCGATCGGCGACGCGGGCGCGGCGAACGCCGGCCTCTTTGCGGTTTCGATGCTGGCGCTGGACGACACCAGGCTTGCGACGGCGCTTTCCAAGTTCCGTGCGGCGCAGGTCGAGGCGGTCAAGGCGATCAAGCTTCCCGAGGTGTGAGCCCATGACAACCCCCGATAACGCGCTCTTCGAGACGAACTTGAAGAGCTTGAAGTTCCTGCACCGCGGCAAGGTGCGCGATCTCTATGCCGTGGGCGAGGACAAGTTGCTCGTGGTGCAGAGCGATCGCCTCTCGGCCTTCGACGTGATCCTGCCGACACCGATTCCCGGCAAAGGACGCGTGCTGACCGAGCTTTCGTTTTTCTGGTTCGACAGGCTGCGCCACATCGTTCCGAATCATCTGACCGGTATCGCGCCCGAAACCGTCGTCCCGGAAAATGAACGCCGCCAGGTGACCGGGCGCGCGATGGTGGTTCGCAAGCTCAAGCCTCTCCTGATCGAAGCTGTGGTGCGCGGCTACATCATCGGATCGGGCTGGAGCGACTATCAGAAGACCGGGGCGATCTGCGGGATCAGGCTGCCCCCGGGCTTGAAGCAGGCTCAGAAGCTGCCCGAGCCGATCTTTACGCCGGCTTCCAAGGCGCCTGCGGGCGAGCACGACGAAAACATCACGTATGCCGAAGCGGAGAAGAAGATCGGCGCGAAGTATGCGGCGCAGGTGCGCGACCTCTCGATCCGCCTTTACAGCGAAGCGGCCGAGTATGCCGCCACGCGCGGCATCATCATCGCCGACACCAAGTTCGAGTTTGGCGTCGACGAGCGCGGCGAAGTGGTGCTGATCGATGAGGCGCTGACGCCCGACTCTTCGCGCTTCTGGCCGGCGTCCGAGTATCGCGTAGGCATCAGCCCGCCGTCCTTCGACAAGCAGTTCGTGCGCGACTGGCTGGAGACGCAGCCGTGGAACAAGAAGCACCCGGCGCCGGAACTGCCTCCGGACGTGCTCGCGAAAACATCGGGAAAATACCGCGAGGCGCTGCGTCTGTTGAAGCCCTGATATAGAACCGCCAAGTCCGCCAAGAACGCGAAGAAGAGCAAACCAGGAGGAAATAGAAGTCGCTCAAGCGCCTTGGATGAGGCGGCGATCCGCGGTGAAACTTCCCGCGATGGTCCGTAAACTTTATTCTTGTCTCATCTCTTGGCGCTCTTGGCGGCCTTGGCGGTTCATTGTTGAATGATCTCAGACGCGGACATCGACCGTGGGGTGATCCTGCTGCGCGCGGGCGGGCTCGTCGCCTTTCCGACCGAAACCGTGTATGGCCTCGGCGCGGATGCCTCCAATGACGCCGCGGTAAGGAAGATCTTCGCGGCCAAGGGGCGCCCGCACGATCACCCCCTCATCGTGCATATGGCGGATGCGGCTCAGCTCGCGAAATGGGCGCGCGATATTCCGCACGCCGCATACGCGCTTGCGGGCCGCTTCTGGCCCGGGCCGCTCACCCTCGTGTTGAAGCGCGCAGAAAGCGTGAGCAACCTCGTCACGGGCGGGCAGGACACCATCGCCCTGCGCGCGCCTTCTCATCCGATCGCACAGAAGCTCCTTGCGCGCTTCGGTGGGGGCGTCGCGGCGCCTTCGGCAAATCGCTATGGCCGCGTTTCCGCAACGACTGCCGAGCACGTGAAACGCGAATTCGGGGGTGCGGTGGAATGCGTGCTCGATGGCGGTGCGACGGACCTCGGCATCGAATCGACCATCGTCGACGTGTCGAGCGGGGAGGCGAGCGTGCTGCGGCCCGGCATGATCACGGCCCCGATGCTCGAAGAAGCGCTCGGCGCACGTCTCGGAACACGAAGCGCCGCGTCCCCGCGCGCGCCCGGTACGCTCGCGCGCCACTACGCGCCGCAGACGCCGCTCAGGGTGATGGAGCCAGACCTGCTGCTGGAGCTGGCAGCGAGCCTGGCGCGTCAGGGCAAGCGCGTGGCGGTGCTCGCGCGCTCTGCACGCCAGCCGCTGCTGCCCGGCATCGCATGGATCGGCGCGCCGCCCGACGCTGCGGGATACGCGCACGATCTCTATGCCAACCTGCGACGGCTGGACGAAGCAGGCTGCGACGCGATTCTCGCCGAAGCGCTGCCCGAGACAGTGGAGTGGGCGGCGATCCGAGATCGCCTCGCGCGGGCCTCGGCGGCGGGCTTGCCGCCCGAAGCGACTTAGGCAGCCGCCATCGTCACGAACACGGCCGTGTCGAGCCTGGGCCGCCGGGAAAGAGGCTACTCGAGGACGCGGTCAAGAAAGAGCCTGACGTGCCTGACCAGATCTGCTTCGCGTCCGTTGAAGAAATGGTCGGCTCCCGCAACCTGCACCTGCGCCGAGGCGCGGAGCGTTCGCAGCACGGCGGCGCGCTTCCCTGCATTCTGGAGCACCGCCGGAAAGTCCGCCTCACCGAACAAATCGAGAATCGGCGACTTCAACGTCTCCGGGCCGCTCAACTCACCCGAGAGGCCGATCGCCACCCAGGCATCGATCGCGGGCGCCGAACCGCTATTCAGGAAATAGTTGGTCATGCGCGCGCCGAGACTATGGGAAACGATCGCCACTTTCCTGTTGCCGCGGCTGCGCAGAAACGCAACCGCGGCTTTCAGGCGCGCGGCGGCTTCGGGAAAAAGCGGCGGGTATTGCGCGCCGTCGGCGTCGGCGGCGAGGACCGGCATCTGCACCGAAAGCGTGGAGTAGCCAGAATCGGCAAGACCGCTGCGAAGCGGATTGATGAGTCCCCAGTCCGGATGCATGCCCATGCCGTGCACGACGACGATGCCCGCGGCCGCGCCGCTACGCGGAGTGTAGAGCGCGAGGAATTTCCTTCCCGACGCTTCGAGATAAACCGGATCGCCGACCACGATACCGGGCGTGATCTCGTCGGCCCAGCGCTTTTCGCGCGCGTAGTCCGCCTGCGCGCAGGCGAGCGCCGAGACAAAAAGTGTTACGAAGAAGAGCGGGAGTCTGGTCATGCGGTCCACGCCACGCGCGTGCTATCGACCCTTGAAGCGCGGCTTTTCTTTCTTGAGGAACGCGTCCACGCCGATGCGGTAGTCCTCGGTGTCGAAGCAGGCAAAGCCCTCGTCCCACTCGGCATCGCTGAGCTTGGCGGTCAGCGACAGGCGCTCGATGAACCGCTTGTGCCAGCGCGCGACGAGCGGCGCGCCATCGGCGATGCGCCGGGCGAGGGCGTAGGCTTCCTCTTCGACCTTCTCATCGGGCACGACGCGATTGACGAGGCGCTTCTGCAACGCTTCCTCGGCGCCGAACACCCGCCCTTCGAGCAGGATCTCCAGCGCGACCGTGCGGCCGACGAGCGCGAGCAGCCCCTGCAGCTCGCCGTAGGCCATCGTGAGGCCGAGACGGTTGATCGGGATCCCGAAGCGGCTCGACTCACCGCAGATGCGCATGTCGCACATGGCCGCGATTTCGAGTCCTCCTCCGACACACGCGCCATGGATCATCGCGACGGTAGGATGCCGGCAGCGCGCGACCGCCTGCATCGTCTCGTGTATCAGCGCGCCGTACTCGCGTGCCTGCGCGGAGTTTGCGCGCTCGGTAGCGAATTCGGAGATATCGGCGCCGGCCGCGAACGCCTTTTCGCCCGCCCCGCGCAGCACGACGCAGCGCAGCGCGTCATCCGCCGCGAGCTCGCGCATGATCGTGCCCAACGCGCTCCACATCGCCTTGGTGAGCGCGTTGAGCCGGTCGGGGTTGTTCAGCGTGACGGTCGCGATCGCGCCGTCGCGGGTGACTGAGGCGGCTTCCATGGTCGAAGAACGTAGCAGGCGCCCGGAGGAAAAGCAATCCGCGCCCTTAGCCGGGCCCCCTCTCCCGTCCTTCGTGACGGTGCGGGTCAACCCCGAATATGGGGCGGGGCAGAGAGCGCGATGTGGGGCGAACCGAACGTCGAGACGGCGGCGGGTTTGACCGGCACCGGGTCGCCGCGCTTCGGCGTGGGGTGCCAACCGAGCGCGGCCAGCAGCACGAAGAACCCGGCTACGTACGCTACCGTGACGTGCCAGCCGTGACGCAACCAGCGGCCCACATTTTTCGCCTCCGGATACATGTTGGAAAGGGCGACGCCAGCGGAAGAGCCGAACCAGATCATCGAGCCGCCGAAGCCCACCGTATAGGCGAGCATGCCCCAGTCGTAGCCGCCCTGCTCGAGGGCCAGTGCCGTAAGCGGGATGTTATCGAACACCGCGGAGATGAAGCCCAGGCCCATCGCGGTCTGCCAGGATGCGGCGGGCAGCTTCTCCACCGGCATCATCGAAGCGATGGTGACGAGCGCGAGCAGGAAGATCGTGCCTTTGGTCGCTTCCGGCAACAGGCTCCATTCCGGCTTTCTGAGCGGGGCCGAAACGAGGATCGCCGCAACCACCGCGGTGCCGATGAACGGGAAACGATCGGCGATGTCGTTGTGCAGCACGTTCACGTAGACATTGACGGCGATTGCGGCAATCAGGATGAACGCCACGATGCCGACCCGCGCCCAGTCCACCGCGGCGCCGCCTGGCTCGTATTTCATGATGGGCGAGTGCCTGTCCTGCTGCCGCGCCGCAACGAGCCCGCATACCACGAGCGCAACGCCGGCCGCGACATAGGCGTGGAGCACCGAGAGCGGGCTCACCCCGTCGATCCACATCATGGTGGTCGTCGTGTCGCCCACGACGCTCCCCGAGCCGCCGGCGTTCGAGGCCGCGACGATCGCGGCGAGATAGCCGATATGGACCTTGCCGCGGAACACGGTGTGGGCCATTGCCCCGCCGATCAGCGCCGCCGCGATGTTGTCCAGAAAGGACGAGATGACGAAGACCATGGCGAGCAGCACAAACGCGCCCTTCCATTCTCCCGGCAGATACTTGGGCAAAACGGCCGGGACTTTGCTCTCTTCGAAGTGCTTGGAGAGCAGGGCGAAGCCGAGAAGAAGGAACAGCAGATTCGTGAGGATCACCCATTCATGCTGCATGTGCGCAATCAACCCCGGCAGTCCGGGCCCGGTCTTGAACCCGGTGAAGGCGAGCTTGTAGAGTGTGATGACGGCGAGGCCCGTCAGCGCGACGTAAAAGGTGTGGCGGTGGAAGAGCGCCACGCCGAGCAGCGTCAGCGCGAAAAGGATGAAGTCGACCGGGATCCCGAATACCGCCGGCGCTTCCGTGGCCGCTGCTGAAACGGCGGAATACATGCACAGGGGAATGGCCGCAAGCACTGATGTAGCCAGCTTCCAGCGACCGAAGCGCGATTGTTGGCGGGACATGTATTGCTCCTGTTATCTCGCGTTGACACGGGCAGCTACAGGACTCCGCACATCGCACACAGCCCGCGGCCTTTCTCCCTGGCGGAAAGGCGCAAAAAAAAGACCTCGCCGCAACAGGCAAAGGTCTCGCTTGCAATGTTTGAGATTGCCGGAAGGGCCGGGGACTCTTATCCCGTGTTGACGACCGAGCCGCAGCGACGCCTCTTCCGCGAAGCACCGCCCTAGCTACTCCCCCTTGGAGCACGCCCTTCCGCATGTACTGAAAGGGCGCCGTTTTTTACCACGCGGCTTTGCGCCCCGTCAACGACCGCGCGGGCGCGCGCTCATCGGTAAAACAGGTCCACCAGGAACATGGGAATCGCGGGGATGTAAGTCACCATCAACAGCGTGACGAGCAATACCCCGATGAAGGGAAGGTTCGCCTTGCTGACATCCCAGACGTTTTCCTTCGCGATCGAGCAGGTGATCATGAGTACGCTTGCGACCGGAGGCGTCTGCTGGCCGATCGCGAGGTTGAGGGTCACGATGATGCCGAAGTGTACTGGATCGATACCGACCGCGGTGGCGAGCGGCAGTACGATCGGCACGACGAGAATGATGGCGGCTGCGGAGTGCAGGAACATGCCGATGAAGAGGAAGAATACGTTGAGCAGCGCGAGCACGACCCACTTGTCGCTGCTGATGCTGAGCATCTGCTGGGCGAGCTTCTGCGGCAACTGCACTTCGGTGAGATAGGTGCCGAGCAGCGCGGAGCTTGCGACGAGCAGCATCACAATCGCCGTCTGCACGCCGCCGTCGATGATGGCATCGCGCAGGTGCTTCCAGTCGAGCTCGCGATAGATGACGCCGCCCACGAAAAGCGCTGCGACCACCGCGAGCGCCGCCCCTTCGGTCGCCGTCACGATGCCGCCGAATATCCCCCCGAGTATGATGAGCGGAAGCGTAAGCGCCCAGAACGTTTCTTTGAAGGAGCGCCACAACTTGTCGAGCTGGAAGGGATCGCCGCGCGGGTGATTGTTGCGCACGGCGTACCCGTAGCACAGTGCGCACATGAGGAGGCCTGCGAGAACGCCGGGCACTATGCCCGCAACGAACATCTGCACGACCGAGGTGCCCGCCATCACCGCGTAGAGGATCATCGGGATCGAAGGCGGGATGATGATCGCGAGCGAGGCGGTGGAGGAGGTGACTGCGGCCGTGAACGCTCCCGAATAGCCCTGCTTCTTCATCGCCGGGATCAGCACCGGGCCCGTCGCCGCCACGTCTGCGACCGCCGAACCCGAGATCTCCGCGAAGAACATCGAGGTCACGACGTTGACCTGCGCGAGCCCCCCGCGCATCGATCCGATCAACGCATTGCAGAAGTCGATGAGCCGCCGCGAAATGCCGGACGTGTTCATGATCGCGCCGGCAAGGATGAAGAGCGGGATGGCGATGAGCGGAAAACTCGTCGCGCCCTGATACATCACGATCGCGACATTGGGCAGGCTCGCGGAGCCCTGGGTGACGATGATCGCGATGACCGCCGCAATGCCGAGCGCCACCGCGATGGGCACGTTGATCAGCACCAGCGCGATGACGCCGGCGAAGAGCAGGAATTCCGTCACGTCAGGCCGTCCGCCGTGACATGCGCCGGCTTCACGCCGCGCGCTTCGCGCAGCACATCGGGCAGGACGAGCGCTTCCGCGATCATGAACAGCACGGCGCTGATCGGGATCACCGATTGCGTATAGGCGACGGACACTTCCGGGATCGAGACGAGGTTGTCCGTTGCGAGCACCTCGAGCACGGTGTAACCGACCCACGCCAGCACGGCGAAGAAGGCGAATACCGCGGCTTCGGCGATGATCGCGACCACGAGGCGGGCCCCCGGCGGAAGCATGGCGACAACTTCCGGCACACCGAGATGCGCGCGCTTGAGCGCCGCGAGCGCCGAGCCGTAGTAGGTGACCCACGCGAGGAGTATCGTCGCCACCTCGTCGTACCAGACGAGCGCGTAACCCACGTAGCGGAACACGACGCCGATGGTGACTTCGACGGCGAGCGCCACCATGAGGATGATCAGGAGCGCTTCGAGGAACTTCCCGTAAGCCTTTCGTACGCGGGCAAGCATCACGCCAGAGTGACTCGTGGGCTGCAAAAGCTGGGAAAAGGCGGCGAGGGGCGGCTGCCCGTCGCCGCCGCACTTGTCCGTTACTTGGCCAGGCTCAGCGCCTTGTCGATCAGCGCCTTGGAGCCCTTCACCGACTGGCCGAATTCTTCGTAAACCGCCGCGCTCGCCTTCACGAACGCAGCCTTGTCAGCTTCGTTCACCTGCACGCCGGCGGCCTTGATCTTCCCGAGCAGATCCTTCTCGTCCTTTTCCGCAGTGGCGTACACGAACGACTGGAGATCCTTCGCCGCGTCTTCGAGCACTTTGCGCACGTCCGCCGGCAGCGACGCCCATTTCTTGGCGCCGACTGTCACATAGGCCGGCGTATAGACGTGCCCGGTGAGCGACAAGTATTTCTGCACCTCCTGGAACTTCGCGCTGTAGATCTGGGAGAACGGGTTTTCCTGGCCGTCCATCACGCCAGTCTGGAGCGCCGTGAACACCTCGGAAAACTTCATCGGGCTCGGATTCGCGCCGTAGGTCTGGAACATTTTCACGCGCCACTTGCCTTCCGGCGTGCGCAGCTTGATGCCCTGCAGGTCGGCCGGGACCTTGATCGGCTTCTTGTTGTTGGTGATGTGGCGGTAACCGTTTTCCCACACGGCGAGGATCTTGAGACCTTTCTTCTCGACTTCGGGCGCAAGGCTCGGCCACACGACCGCTTTCTCGATCGCCTGCATGTGCTTGCGGTCCTTGACGAGATACGGCATCTCGAAGATGCCGAAAAGATCCGACTCCGAGGACATGACGGTGGAGGGCAGTGCCATATCGACGGTGCCGAGCTTCAGTTTCTGCAGAAGCTCCTTGTCGCCGCCGAGCTGGCTCGAGCCGTACACCACGACCTTCGCTTTGTTGCCGAGCTTTCCATTGACGCGCTTCGCGAACTCCTCGGCGGATTTCGCGAACAGAGAGCCCGGTTCGCCGACGTGCCCGAACTTGATCTCGGTCTGCGCGGCGACGGCGTGTGCAAAGAGCACGCCTGTGGCTATGGAAACGAGCTGGGTGAGCCTCATCGCATTCCTCCTTTGGTGATATTGGCTTGCGGGCGCCGCTTGTCGTTTTTCGCGCGCCTGCCGGGTTACTTTACCCGATTTTGCGCCGCCCCGGCATCGCGCTGCCCCGGGAAGCTCAACCGGTCTTCTGCGCCTTCATCCATTCGAGACGAACCGCCTCGCATTCCTTCTCGAGCACGCCGGTCACGACCTCCAGCGACCGGCCCGTGAATTGGAGGAACGACTCGACGGTGTAGCGGCCAAGGTCGGTGCGGCCGATGCCGACGTAGCGCCCACCGAGCACGAGGCGCCCGATCTTCGCTTCCTGCATCGCCCAGAAGCACATCGGGCACGGCTCGAGCGTCGAGTACAACGTGCTCCCCGAGAGGTCGACGGCCTCGAGCCGTGCGCACGCCTGCCGGATTGCCGCGATCTCCGCGTGGGCGCTGGGGTCGAGATCCGAGTAGATAGTGTTCTGCCCCTCGCCGATGATGGCGCCGTCACGCACGATGATCGACGCGACCGGGCGGTTGCCGCGCTGGCCGGCTTCACGCGCCTGCTCGAGTGCGCGCTGCATGTATCGGTGATGCTCTTCGTGGGTTGCCATTTCAGTTTACCTGCATGCCGGAGGCCTTGATGACGGGCGCCCAGCGCCGGACCTCGTTGTTGAGAAAAGCCTTGAACGCCTGCGGCGTGGTCGATTCCGGTGCGACGCCCTGTGCCGCGAAGCGTTCGCCTACCTCACGCGTGGCAAGGGCTTTCACGAGTTCGGCGTTGAGCCGGGATACGACTGCCGCCGGTGTGCCGGCAGGCACCACGATCCCGTACCAGGTGCTGTAGTCGAAGTCCTTCACGCCGGCCTCGATCATGGTCGGGACATCGGGCACGACCGCGACGCGCTTGGCGGTGGAGACGGCGAGCGGGCGCATACGATTGCTGCGCACGTGCGGCAGCGCCGATGCCATGGTCGCCATCGCGAGCTGTGTCTGCCCGCTCACGAGATCGACGAGCGCCGGCCCCATGCCTTTGTAGGGCACGTGTACGATGTCGATCTTGGTCAGGTACTTCATCAGCTCGGCGGAAAGGTGCGAGCTGCTGCCGATGCCGCCCGAGCCGAAAGAGAGCGCGCCCGGTTTCGAGCGAGCGAGCGCGAGCAGTTCCTTTACCGACTTGACCGGCAGCGAGGGATGCACGACCAGTATGTTCGGCTGGCGCCCGGCGAGGCTCACCGGCTCGAGGTCCTTGAGCGTGTCGTAGGGCAGCTTCGAATAGAGCGTGACGTTGACCGCGAGACTCACGTTGTTGATGAGCATGGTGTAGCCGTCCGGCGGGGATTTGGCGACGATGTCGGTCCCGATCGTCCCGCCCGCGCCGCCGCGGTTGTCCACCACGACCGGCACGCCGAACCCTTCGTGCAGCTTCTGCGCGATGACACGCCCGAGAATGTCGTTGCCGCCGCCAGGGGCGAACGGCACCACGAAGCGGATCGCCTTGGCGGGATATGCCTGTGCGAGTGCGGTCCCCGGTATCGCGAGGGGCGCAGCCGCAAGCACCATCCACAACAGGCGCGCCATCGATCGCTTCCTATTGCAAGGGCAGCTTCGCCGCGCGCACGACTTTCGTCCATTTCGCGATCTCGGACTTGAGGTACGCCGCATAGTCGGCGGAGGTGGATGGGATGGGTTCCATGCCTTGTGCGATGTAACGCTCCCGCGTCTTGTCGGATTTGAGCACGCTCACCGCCGCCTTGTTGAGTTTTTCGACGATCGCGCGCGGCGTGCCAGCCGGTGCGAGAAACCCGTACCAGGTGCTGTACTCGTAGCCGGGGAAGCCGGACTCCGCGACGGTCGGAATATCGGGGAGCGTTGTCGTGCGCTTGCTGCTCGTCACCGCAAACGCGCGCAACCGTGTGCCCTTCACGTGCGGCAGCGCCGACGCGTAGGTCGAGAAGAACACCGAGATCTGGTTGCCGAGCAGCGCGGTGAGCGCCGGTCCGGTGCCCTTGTACGGCACGTGGACGAGATCGAGCTTGCGCGACATGAGCAGCATCTCCATCGCGAGATGGGTGCCCGAGCCCATGCCGGCGGAACCGTAGGTCAGCTTGCCGGGCTGCGATGTGGCGAGCGCGAGGAAGTCCTTGAACGTTTTGGCGGGAAGCGACGGATGCGCGACCAGGATGTTGGGTTGGTCGGTGGCGAGCGTGATGGGCGAAAAGTCCTTGATCGCGTCGTACGGCAGCTTCTTGTAGATCGCCGTGTTAAAAGCCATGCTGATGTTGCCGAGCAGCGTCGTATAGCCATCGGGGTTCGCCTTCGCCACGATATCGCACCCGAGGATACTCCCCGCACCCGGCCGGTTGTCCACGACGATGGTCTGTCCGAGCGCTTCGCCGAGACCGTCGGCAAGCACCCGGCCTGATATGTCGCTGCCGCCGCCGGGCGCGAAGGGCACCACCATGCGTATCGGGCGGTTGGGGTAGTTCTGGGCGCCTGCAACGCATGCAGTTCCAGCGAGCCCTATTGTGGCGAGCAAAGCGACAACAGCACGGACCATCTCTTTCCTCCTCGTTTTGGTGTAATAGTGAGAAGCTGCGGCATACCCTGAGCGCCGCAGGCCCCGCCACTTTCCTGATCGCCGGCCGGCTTGTCAACTGCTGGCCGTGCTCTAAGCCGCCTTCTGCTGCGCCGGCCTGCCGGCGGCTTCGGCAGTAAGGTAGTCCATGGCCGCGGCGACGCCGCCTTTCCGGTGCGGCACGCCGGCGAGCGCGAGCCCCATCTCCACGCCGGCGAGCGTGCCCATCAGCATGAGATCGTTGAACGATCCGAGGTGCCCTATGCGGAACACCTTGTCGCGCAGTTTGCCTAGTCCCGAGCCGAGCGACATGTTGAAGCGTTCCAGCACGATGTCGCGGAAGCGGGTCTCGCTATGGCCTTCGGGCAGCAGCACCGCGGTGAGCGAGCTCGAGTATTCGGCCGGCTCGAGGCACAGGATCTCCAGGTTCCATGCGCGCACTGCACGCCGCGCCGCCTCCGCATGGCGGTCATGACGTTTGAATACGTTCTCGAGCCCCTCGTCCTCGAGCAGCATCTTGAGCGCTTCGCGCAGGCCGTAGAGCAGGTTGGTCCCCGGCGTGTACGGAAAGAAACCGTTCTTGTTGTTCGCCAGCATGTCGTCCCACGACCAGTACGAGCGCGGAAGTTTCGCGGATTTCGAAGCGGCCAGCGCCTTGTCGCTCACCGCATTGAAGGAGAGCCCCGGCGGCAGCATGAGACCTTTCTGCGAGCCGGCGACGGTCACATCGACGCCCCATTCATCGTGGCGGTAATCGATCGAGGCGAGAGACGAGATCGTGTCCACCATGAAAAGCGCCGGGTGCTGCGTCCGATCGATAGCTTTGCGCACTTCGTCAACGCGGGTCGTGACGCCGGTGGACGTCTCGTTGTGCACGACCATCACCGCCTTGATCGCGTACGCCTTGTCTTCGGAGAGTCGCGCTTCGACCTCACGCGGATCGACGCCGTGGCGCCAGTCGCCGGGCACGAAGACGGGTTCGAGCCCCAGCCGCTTCGCCATGTTGTACCACAGCGTCGCAAAGTGACCCGTCTCGAACATGAGCACCTTGTCGCCGGGCGAGAGCGTATTGACGAGCGCGGCCTCCCATGCGCCAGTGCCGGATGCCGGATAGATGATCACGGATCCCGTGGTCTTGAACACCCGCTTGAGCCCGTTCAGCACCGTTAGTCCGAGCTGCTGGAATTCGGGACCGCGATGATCGATGGTCGGGTTGTCGATCGCGCGGAGGATCCGGTCGGGCACGTTGGTCGGTCCGGGAATCTGGAGAAAGTGTCGGCCACTTGCGTAAGCCATGGCGGGTCTCCTCGGTGGGATGCGCTATTATACGGTGAGTGAACCGCCATCGTTCACGCCAAACGCATGCCTGCCAGATCGATCCACCCCGGTGATTCCGCGCTTGCCGCACGCTTTCGGCGCGAGGTGCAGGGCGAGGTGCTGTTCGACGCCGGCTCGCGCGGGCGCTATGCGACCGATGCATCGATCTACCAGATCGAGCCGATCGGCGTCGTCGTCCCGAGAACCGAGCAGGACGCGATCGCCGCCGTGCAGATCGCGCTCGACGAGGGCGTGCCGGTGCTCGCACGCGGCGCGGGCACGTCGCAGTGCGGCCAGACGGTCGGCGCGGCGGTCGTGATCGACCATTCGAAGCACCTCAACCAGGTCATCGCCTTTGACAAGGACGCGCGCACCGTCACGGTTCAACCGGGGGTGGTGCTCGATCAACTCAATGCTTACCTGAAGCCGCACGGGCTGTGGTACCCGGTCGATGTCTCCACCAGCGCGCAGGCGACGCTCGGCGGAATGGCGGGCAACAACTCCTGCGGCTCGCGCTCGATCGAGTACGGCAACATGGTGCACAACGTGCAGGCGATCGATGCGCTCCTCGCCGATGGCTCGCAATTCGAGTTCGGGCCGGTGCCCGAGGACCTTTCGCGTTTCGACGCGCCGCGCGGCTACGTCGAGCTGGTGAAGAGAATCCGCGCCATCGCGATGCGCGAGACCGAAGAGATCGCGCATCGTTATCCCAAGGTCTTGCGCCGCGTTGGCGGTTATAACCTCGATATGATGCTCGCGCTGCCGTTCAACATGGCGCATCTGCTCGTCGGTTCGGAGGGGACGCTCGCGTACTCCAAGCGCCTGCATCTCAAGCTTTCGCCGCTGCCGAAGCACAAGACGCTCGGGGTGTGCCACTTCCCGAACTTCTATCAGTCGATGGAGGCGCCGCAGCACATCGTGAAGTTGAAGCCCGCCGCTGTGGAGCTCGTCGATCGCACGATGATCGAGCTCGCCCGCGCGAACCCGGCTTTCGAATCGATCGTGAAGCGATTCATACGCGGCGAGCCGGAAGCGATCCTGCTCGTCGAATTTGCGGGCGACGATCGCGATATGCAGCTCACGCGGTTGAAGCAGCTCGTGGAGCTGATGGGCGATCTCGATTTGCCGGGGAGTGTGGTGGAAATCACCGATGCACAGCTCCAGCGCGACGTCTGGGAGGTGAGAAAGGCCGGCCTCAACATCGTGATGTCGATGAAAGGCGACGGCAAGCCGGTTTCCTTCATCGAGGACTGCGCGGTGCCGCTCGAGCACCTTGCCGAATACACCGACCGCCTGACGCGCGTGTTCGAGAAGCACGGCACGAAGGGCACGTGGTACGCGCATGCGTCAGTGGGGTGTCTCCATGTGCGGCCGGTGCTCAACATGCGTGAGGACGGCGCGCACAAGATGCGCGCGATCGCGGAAGAAGCGGCCGAGCTGGTGAAGCAATACAAGGGCGCGTATTCCGGCGAGCACGGCGATGGCCTCGTCCGCTCCGAGTGGATCGCGCCGTTCTTCGGGCCGAAGCTCGCGCGCGCGTTCGAGGAGATCAAGGAGATCTTCGATCCGAAGGGCCTCCTGAATCCGGGCAAGATCGTGCGGCCGTCGAAGCAGGACGATCGCAGCCTCTTCCGCTTCAAGCCGGCCTACCGCACCCTGAAGATCGACACCGCGCTCGACTGGTCGGAGTGGGGCGGGTTCGACAAAGCGGTGGAGATGTGCAACAACAACGGCCACTGCCGCAAGTTCGATGCGGGGACGATGTGCCCCTCGTATCGCGCAACGCGTGACGAGCAGCATTTGACGCGCGGGCGGGCGAACACCCTGCGGCTCGCCCTCTCCGGACAACTCGGGCCCGAAGCGTTGACGTCCGACGAGGTCTACAGGACGCTCGACCTCTGCGTGTCGTGCAAGGGGTGCAAGCGCGAATGCCCGACCGGCGTCGATGTCGCGAGGATGAAAGTGGAGTTCCTCTACCACTATCGCAAGCGCCATCCCCTATCTTTGAAAGAGCGGCTCGTCGCCTACCTTCCGCGCTACGCGCCGTGGGGCGCGCGGCTGTCGTGGCTGCTGAACCTCCGCGATCGGGTGCCGGGGCTCGCGCTACTCACCGAAAAGGCGCTCGGCCTCAGCGCACGGCGCACGCTTCCCCGCTGGCACCCGCGCCCGTTCCACACTGACAACCCTCTCACCGGAAAACGTGGCTTCCTGCCCTTGAAAGGGAGGGCCGGACTGGAAAAAAAAGATTCCCTCCCCTTCAAGGGGAGGGTTGGGGAGGGGATGGGGTTGGCGACACCCCCACGCGAAGTCGCCCTCTTCATCG
>CAMPGR010000012.1 GCA_946885605.1 uncultured Pseudomonadota bacterium | reverse complement strand
AGCTCAGCTCGACCCATTGAGGGGGGCAGGATGCAAGGGAGGCGGCTTCCGCCGCTTCTTTTTTGGCCGGGAAGCGTTGCGCGCAAGCGTCGCCCGGCATGGTATCGTATGCACCCGGCGGGGAATGGCCGCCCGCGGAGCCGGGCTGACGAGGAGCGAGGATACCGAGCAGCTGGCTTACAAAACCAAAACTGACACCAGGTAAGGAGTATGAGATGAGACGCATCAGATTTTCCGTCATGAGCTGCGCGATCGCGGCTCTTTCTGCGAGTCCGCTCACTTTCGGCGCGGACGCCGCCAAGGACTATCCGAGCCGGCCGATCCGCATGCTGGTCCCCAATGCGCCGGGCAGCTCGGTCGATACGCTCAGCCGCATCGTGGGAAACAAGCTTTCCGATGTCATCGGTCAGCAAGTGGTGATGGACAACAGAGCTGGTGCGGGCGGCATCATCGGCATGGAGATCGCGAAGTCCGCGAACCCGGACGGCTACACGATCATCGCGGCAACCACTGCCGCCACCACCATCGCACGCCTGCTCCAGAAGAAACCGACGTTCGATCCGCTGAAGGATTACGACTACGTCGTGCAGTTCGCCGAAACGCCGAACGTCCTCGTCGTGAACCCGACACTGCCGATCAAGTCGGTCAAGGATCTCATCGAGTACTCCAAGGCGAAGAAAGGCACGTTCAACATGGCCTCGGCCGGCGCGGGTTCGCAAAGCCACCTGTCGGGCTCGTACTTCCAGCAGGCGGCCAAGATCGATTCGCTGCATGTGCCGTACAAGGGCGGCGGCGCATCCGTTGCTTCCGTCATCGCGAACGAGTCACAGTGGACCCTTACGCCCGCCGCCGCCGTCATGGCGCACGTGAACGCGGGCCGGCTTCGCGCGGTCGGCCACAGCCTGCCGAAATCGACCGAGCTGCTGCCCAACGTTCCGCCGATCGCGAACACGATCCCCGGATTCGACTACAGCGGCTGGCAGGGCTTCTTCCTGCCGAAGGGCACGCCAAAGGCGATCAACGACAAGCTGCGTGAGGCGGTGGTCAAGACCGTGAAGTCGCCGGACGTCAAGAAACAGCTCGACATCCAGGCGACCGAGATCGTGATCCGCGGGCCGGCGGAGTTCCAGAAGGTCGTCGCGGCGTCCATGAAGAAAAATGCAGACGTGGTGAAGGCCGTCGGATTGCAAGCCAATTGACACACCTGGGCTTCACTGTTTCGGGAAAGGGCGGCTCATGGCCGCCCTTCTCATTTCCGGCGCCGCAGCGCGGGTAGCCGAGAGCGTGCTAGCTTGACGCCCCGTGCCGATTTTTCTAATGTGGCGCCTTCCTTTTCCCTGCCCACCTGAACAAAGGACTCCCGATGTTGCTGGACGAAATGGTCGAGCGCGGCCTGCCTGAGGAAACGCGCATGATGCGGGACGTCACCCGCAAGTTCGCCAACGAAGTCGTCATTCCGTTCACGCGCCAGAACTGGCAGCGGGAATGGAACATGAATCCCGACGAGCGTTTGCCGCGCCATATCCTGGAAGTGGCGAACGAGATCGGCATACGCACGCTCGGCGTTCCGGAAGAGTTCGGCGGCACGCCTCTCGATCCCAAGACCGAGACGCAGACTTTTGCCGTCATCTCCGAAGAGATTTCCCGCGGCGACTGCGGGCTCTCGGAAAAACTCGTGCAGATCTGGAAGGTTTCCGTTCTCCTGCGCAACGTGGCGCCGCGCCACCTGCAGGAGCGCTGGTTCCCGGAGGTCGTGAAAGACCCGACGTTCCTCCTGTCGCACTGCCTCACCGAGCCGCGCGGCGCATCGGACCGCTGGCTGCCGTACGACGTGCCCGAAGCGATGATGCACACGCGCGCGGAACTGAAAGGCGACAAGTGGGTGATCAACGGTCGCAAGCAGTTCATCACCAACGCCTGGGACGCGAAGCTGTACGTCGTCTACGCCACCACCAAGGCGGGCGCGGGCATGACGAAGGGCACGTCCTGTTTCCTCGTGCCGCGGGGCACGCCGGGGCTCACCGTGGCGCGCTGCAACGAAACGCTCGGCGGCCGTTACATGAACAACGGCGAGATCGTGCTCGAGGACTGCGCGGTGCCCAAGGACCACCTGCTGGTGCAGGACGTCGCGCTCGCGCGGGCCGGTGTGTACTTCCGTCCGGGCAAGATCATCCAGGGCTCGAAGAACCTGGGCGTTGCCGTGCGCGCGTTCGAGGAGACCTCCAAATACGTGCAGGACTATGTCCAGGGCGGAAGGATACTGATCAAGCATCAGGCGACCGCGCTGCGGCTCGCGGAAATGGCGACCAAGATCTGCGCGGTGCGCGGGCTCCTGCGTGAAGCGTCGCGCGCGGTGGACGAACGGCTGCCGGAAGCCGAGATGCTGTGCAACATGGTGAAGCTCTACGCTTCCGAGGCGGTGCTCGACGTATGCCGGCACGCGATGGAGCTCCACGGCGGCAACGGCACCATGCTCGACTTCGGCATCGAGAAGCTCTACCGCGACGCGTCGATGTACCTGCACATGGACGGCACAGTCGATGTCACGAAGTTCAAGATCGTGAAGAACCTTTTCCCGGAGACCGCCGGCAAGTACGCCGGACCCGAGCAGTAGCGAGCCGGCGCCAGCCGCCCGCCTTCGGGCGAGTTGTGCCCTGAAGCGGGCGGCGCTATCCTCTCTCTCACGCTTGCGGGCTCTTCCCGCGCGCCACGGGCATCCAGCGGCGCATCATCCGGCGGCCGCTTCCCGACACCTAAGGAGGATAGCCATGCGTCACGCCAGGACAGCGCTTGCCTCTGTCATAGCCGCTCTTTGGCTCTTCTATTTGGAGCCCGCAACTGCGGCGCAATCCGGGAGGGATTACCCGACGAGGCCGATCCGCCTCGTCATACCGCAGACGGCGGGGTCGTCGACCGACACCATGAGCCGGGTGCTGGCCACGAAACTGAGCGAGCTGCTGGGGCAGCAACTCGTGGTGGACAACCGCACCGGCGCAGGCGGTGTCATCGGCGGCTCCATCGTTGCGAATGCCGAGCCGGACGGCTACACGCTGCTCTGCGCGGCGACCCCTTCACAGGTCATCGGCCCGCAGATCTACAGGACCTCCACCAAGTACGATCCTCACAAGGCGTTCACCCCGATCGGGCAATTCGCCGTCACGCAGAACGTGCTCATCGCGTATCAAAAGGCGCCGTTCAGTAACGTGAGGAGCTGATCGCCTACGCCAAGGCGAATCCCGGCAAGCTCAACTGGGGCAACGCCGGCATCGGCTTCCAGAGCCATCTTGCGGGCGTGCTCTTCACGCACATGGCGGGCATCAACGTCCTGCACGTGGCCTATAAAGGAGCGGGCCCGTTGGTGACGGGCGTGATTTCGGGCGAATCGCAGGTAACGCTCGGACCGGCGCCGGCGTGGATGACGCACGTGCAGGCCGGACGCGCGCGCGCGCTCGCGATGGGCGGCGCGAAACGCTCGACCCTGTGGCCGGACTTGCCCACCATCAGTGAGTCCGGCCTGCCGGATTACGTGTCCGACGGCTGGGCGGGGCTCATGGGGCCCACGGGCCTGCCGAAGCCCATCGTGGACAAGCTCCATGCCACGCTCCTCAAGGCGGTCAACGACCGGGCAACGAACGAGGCGCTCAAGAAGATCGGTGCGGAACCGGTGACCAGCTCACCGGCCGAATTCGGCCAGCTCATCGCGAAAGACTGGAAGATTTTCGGTGAAGCGATTCGGGTCGCGAACCTTAAGATCGAATAGGCAAAGACGCGGCACGATCGCAAGAACCTGCCGCGCTGTCGCCGTGCGTATCGCACGTGTTGTGCGGATATTCTCGCGCAGCTATGCTGTAGGCGACCATGCCGGTCCCAACATGCAGCGGGCGGGCTTCGTGTCACCGGCTGCTGCGTGCCAACCAAGGAGGAGGAATGTCATGCAAAGCCGCATTTTCGCAAGGCTCTTGTTTTCCGTCGCCGGTGCCTGCTTGCTGTTCAGCACAGAGGCAGTCGCCGCCGACGCAACAAAGAATTACCCCAACCGGCCGATTCGATTCGTGATCGGGCAGACGCCCGGCTCTTCCATCGATACGATGGGCCGCGTCGTCGCTATCAAACTGGGGGAGCTGCTTGGCCAGCAACTGGTGGTCGATAACCGCACCGGCGCGGGCGGCACGATTGCGGGAGGTATCGTGGCGCACGCGGAACCCGATGGCTACACGCTCTTCTGCGCCGCGGTCGCTTCCCAGGTCATCGGCCCGCAGATCTACAAGAAGCTCACCAACTACGACATATTCAAGGATTTCACTCCGATCTCGCAATTCGCGGTCACCCAGAACGTCCTGGTCGTGAATCCCAAGACACCGTACAAGAGTGTGAAGGAGCTGATGGCATACGCGAAAGCGAATCCGGGCAAGGTCAACTGGGGCAACGCCGGCACCGGCTTCCAGAGCCACCTCGCGGGGGTGCTCTTCACCCACATGGCGAAGATCGAGGTGCTGCATGTTCCGTACAAGGGTGCGGGGCCGCTCGGGACCGCCATCCTGTCAGGAGAGTCGCAGGTCACACTGGGGCCTGCCCCCGCATGGATGGCGCATGCCCAGGCCGGACGCGTACGCATCCTCGCGATGGGCGGTGCAAAACGTTCTGCGTTGTGGCCGGACCTGCCAACGATCCAGGAAGCGGGCCTGCCTGGCTATGTGTCCGACGGCTGGGCAGGCTTGATGGGGCCGAAGAATCTGCCGAAGCCGATCGTTGAGAAACTCCGCGCAACGCTCATCAAGGCGGTGAACGACTCGGCGACCAACGAAAGCCTCAAGAAGGTGGGTGCCGAGCCGGTCACGAGCACGCCGGCGGAGTTCGCCCAGCTCATCGCGAAGGACTGGAAGAGCTTCGGCGAAGCGATACGCGTCGCAAACCTGAAGACCGATTAAGCGCCGCGCGGGCGGGCGGCGCAGCGCCGTTCGCCCGCCTCAGGTCTGAAGCAGCCGCATCACCTCGGCGGCCGCGCGGTTCGCTTCCTCGCGCGTGATGCGCTCGGCTGCATCCGCATCGCGCTTGCGGATTGCCGCCAGCATTGCACGAAGATTTCGGATGCTTTCCTTCGACCGCTGTTTGGAACGTCCCGGATGCGAGAGGCCGAGCGCGCGCCAGCGCCAGATACGTGCATGCAGCGTGTTCAACATCGAAGAAAGCGTTTCGCTGCCCGCGCCTTCGAAAAGCACTTCATAGAACCTGTTCTTGGTCTCCAGCACCTGCTGCGCATCGCCGCTTGCATACGCCTGCACGACGACTTCCAGCGCCCCGGCGAGGCGTTTCAATTGCCCATCGCTGGCATGCTCGGTGAAGAGCCGCGCCGCAAGCCCTTCCAGCACCGCACGGATCTGATACAGGTCCTTCGCCTCGGCCTGCGTGAGCGCGCGTACTACCGGCCCCTTGTTGGGAATGATCGCGATCAACCCCTCGGATTCGAGTTGGCGCAGCGCTTCCCTGATCACCGTGCGCGACACCTGCATCATCTCGGTCAGCTCGCGTTCGACGAGCCGGGCGCCGGGCGCGAGCCGGCCTTCGATGATCGCCCGGCGCAGCGCATCCACGACCTGCTGGCGGAGCGGCGCGGCGAGTCTCTGGACTTCGACAGTGGGTGCAGGATCCATGACGCGGTTGACCGCAGTGTAATACAGTAATACGATATTATCGCAACCCCGCTTTGGCAACCACTCTTTCCAGGAGCATTCCCATGAGCAGTCCCGTGAAAGTCGGTATCGTCGGCCTCGGCCGGTGGGCGAAGGTTCTTGCCCGCGCTGCGGCGAAGTCGGACAAATTGAAGATCGTGGCCGGCTACAGCCGCACGGAGGAGAAGCGCCAGGCTTTCCAGCAGGAACTTGGCGTGCCGGCGGTTGCGGATCTCAGGACGATGCTGAGCGATCCCGAGATCAAGGGCGTGATCCTCACCGTCCCCAACGAGCAGCATTTCCCGCTCGCAGAAGAAGTGGCGAAGGCGCGCAAGCACGTCTACACGGAAAAGCCGATCGCGCAGACGCTCGAAGACGGGCTCAAGATCGAGGCGCTGGAGAAGCGCTACGGCATCAGCGTCACGGTGGGCCACAGCGCGCGGCTGCTCGCCGGCATCCGCATCATGAAGGAAAAGATCGAGCAGGGCGAATTGGGACGCGTTGCCTTCATCGAAGCCAATTTCTCCAATGAGCGTGCGCTTGAGCTCACGCCCAAGACCTGGCGTTGGTACAAAGACCGCGCGCCCGGCGGCCCGCTCTCGCAGCTCGCCATCCATCAGTTTGACATCCTGCATCTGCTGGGCGGCGAGATTACCGAGGTGAGCTCCATGGCCTCCAAGCTGTCTCCCGTGGGCGCGGAAGTGGACGACCAGTCGATGACGCTCATTCGGTTCGCCGACGGCAAGGTCGGCTACGTCGGCTCGTGCTGGACCTCTCCCGGCATCTTTTGTGTCCGCGTCTTCGGGCAGAAGGGACTCATGCATTACGAAGTCGATTTCGGCACCTGGGACACGCCGCATCAGCTGCACAAGACTTCCACGCTGTACATTCAGCGTGGCAAGGACTGCTATGGCAAGCGCGAGGAGATCAAGCTTCCCGAAGGCGACATGTTCCGCGCCGAGCTGGAGATGTTCGCCGAGAGCTGTGCGCGCGGCGCCCGGAACGAGTTGACGGCGCGCAACGGGAATGTCGCCGTCGCGGTGGTCTACGCGGCGCTCAAGTCGATCGACCGCAAAGGCCAGTGCGTCAAGCTCGCCGACGTGATCGAGGAAAGCCGCAGCAAAATCGAGACGCAGGCGCGCGCCGCCTGAGGAGGCCCGATGTCGCAACTCCCGACACGCTACTTCATCGATCTCACGCAGCCCGAGATCGCCGCGCAGTTCAAGCGCAACCCGCTCGTGATCCTGCCGGCGGGGAGCGTCGAACAGCACGGGCCGCATCTGCCCACCGGCACCGATATCTACGCCTCGAACGTCATCGGCCATACGGTCGCCGAGCGCATGGACGGGCTGGTGCTGCCCGGCGGCCCGCTTGGCGTGACCCCCATGCACATGCCGTTCGAGGGCACGATCACGCTGACGCCCGAGACGTATCAGCGGGTGGTGATCGAAACGTGCGTTTCCACGGCCAAGCACGGCGCGAAGTATCTCCTCATCCTGAACTGGCACGAGGGCAACATCCCCTCGCTCGCGATCGCCGCTGAAGCGCTGCACCGCGAGCACGGCATGATGGTCCTCACCGTTCAGGCGTGTTACGTCGCTGCCGAGCTCTATGGGCACGAATGCGGCGGTCTCACCCACGGCGGCGAGATCGAGGCGCTCGCGGTGCTCGCCTACCGGCCCGACCTCGTGCATCTCGACCGCATCGATTATTCGTCCGACCCCTCGCACGGCCGCAAGTGGGACAAGCTGCGCCGCACGCGCAGTTACCAGCCGGTCTTGCGCGACATTCGCACCATCGCGCCTACAGGATGGTACGGCGCGCCGGAGCATGCGACGGTGGACAAGGGGCTGCGTATGCTGAACGACATCGCCGATGCGATCGCGAAGGAAGCGACCGACATCTTCAGCATGCTGGACGAGGCGCAGGGAGGCACGGCCGAGATCAAGCATCTCAAGAGGGCGGGCTGATCCGCGCGATGAGCTACGACGTCGTTTGCCTGCGGCCCGAGGCGGATTTCAAGCGCGTAGGCGCCCTGCCCCCGTCCACCTTCACCATCACTTATCGCGCGCCCGACGATGCGGAACTGCCCGCTTTGATGACAGCGGCGCACGCGCTCGTCATTCCCGCCGTCGGGCCGAAGCTCCCCGCATCGCTTTTCGCAGGCAGCACGGTCAAGCTCGTGCAGGTGACCGGCGCCGGTGTGGATCGCCTCGATCAACCGACGCTCAAGCGGCTCGGCATTCCGGTGTGCAATGTACCGGGCGGCAGCAACGACGCGGTTGCCGAGTATGCCGTCGCATGCGCGTCGACGCTCTTGCGGCGCTTTGCCTGGGCGAGCGTTGAAATCCATGCGGGACGCTACGACGAATTTCGCAAGCGCATGCTCGCCGACAACCTTGCCGGAATCGAAGGTCTCCTCGTCGGCGTCGTGGGCCTGGGCGTGATCGGGCTCGCGGTCGCACAGGCGTTTCACGCACTCGGTGCGCGCATCGCTTATTTCGATCCCGCGCCGCGCGATCCGCGAGCGGCAGCGGCGATCGGCGCTCAATCCGTGACGCTCAACGAGCTGCTCTCGACATCCGACGTCGTCACCTTGCATGTTCCGCTGCTTCCGCCGACCAAAGGACTCATCGGCGAGCGCGAGCTAGCGGCGATGAAACGGGGTGCCATCCTCGTGAACGCAGCGCGTGGCGGCATTGTGGACGAAGCCGCGCTCGCGGCGCACCTTGCTTCGGGGCATCTCGGCGGCGCCGCGGTCGATGTCTACTCCACCGAGCCGCCTTCCGCCGACAACCCGCTGTTGCAGCTCAAGGGAGAAGCGGCGTCAAAGCTGCTGCTCACGCCGCATATCGCCGGTGTGAACCGTCAGTCTTTCGCCAATCTGTTCAAGGCCTCGTGGCAGAATGTCGAACGCGTGCTGCGCGGCGAAGCGCCGGTGAATCGCGTTTACTAACGAGCGCCGTAGAAATGACTGACGCCGCTCTGCCCTCGCCCCTCTCCCGTGTCGCGGGCGAGGGGCGATTTGTGGTGCAGAGGGTTGTCAACCCTTAGCACGAGAATCAATAGGATACCGATATGACTCGAAAAGAACTGGGCGTCGCGATCGTCGGCGCCGGACGCATCGGCACGCTGCGCGCGCGGCTCTCGGCGAAGCATCCTGCAGTGGGTTTCATCGCCGTATCCGACCGCGATCCCGCCCGCGCCAAAGCGCTGGCGGAACAGACCGGCGCGGCGCTTCACTCGGGTGACAACTTCGAGATCATCGAACGGCCCGAAGTGAATGCCGTGTTCGTTTCCACGCCGGAGGGCGAGCACGCGGCGCCGGTCCGCCGCGCGCTCGAGCTGGGCAAGCCCGTGCTCGTCGAAAAGCCGATCGCGCTTTCACTTGCGGATGCCGACGCCATACTTGAGACGCTCAGGAAGACCAACGGTACGCTGCGCGTGGGCTACAGCCGCCGTTTCAAGGAATGCTTCCTGCGCGCAAAGGAGCAGATGGTGCACGGCCGGCTCGGCAAGATCGTCGGCGCGACCGCCCGGGTCTACAACTCGCGCGCGCAGGCCTTCTCGATTCTGAAGCGCGATCCGCACGCGACTCCGGTCCTGGACGTGCTCACCTACTACGTCGATCTCATGTGCTGGTTCCTCGAGGGCAATCCGCCGGTGGAAGTCGTCGCGCGTGGCCAGACCGGCATCTTCAAGGAGGCGGGATACGGCGCGCACGACGTGACGTGGGCCATCGTGACGTTCGCCGACGGCGCGGTCGTCAACCTCGGCGTGAGTTACGCGCTGCCGGCGCGCTATCCCACGCAGGGCCAGTCCGATCGCGTGGAGCTGCTCGGCACCGAAGGCACCATGATGATCGACGACGATCACATGGATCACGTGCTCTATACCGAGAAGGGCATCCCGCACCCTTACGTGCCGGATCACCCGCTCAACATGGCTTTCCTCGGCAGCAACACTGCGGGCGATTGGGCCGTCGGCAACTTCTGGGGGCCGCTCGGAAACGAGACCCGCGCGTGGCTGGATCACCTCGCGACCGGGAACCCGAGCGCGCACACGACGCCCGAGCAGGCGCGCATCAATCTCGAAACAACCATCGCGATCGAGCGCGCCGTTGCGACCGGAAAACCGGTCCGTCTGCCGCTCGAGACCTGATATCGGGCTTCAGCCGGGCGGCCAGCGGAAGGGACGGCCACCCAGTATGTGGAGGTGAAGGTGGAACACGCTCTGCCCCGCCTCCGCGCCGTTATTCACCACCAGCCGGAAAGCGTCTTCGACACCGAGTTGCCTGGCGAGCTTGCCCGCCGTGACCATAAGGTGCCCGAGCAGCGCCTGGTGCTCCGGCTGCGCATCGGAAAGCCGCGCAAGCTCCTGCTTGGGGACGAGCAGCACATGGACGGGCGCCTGCGGGTTGATGTCGCGAAACGCAAGACAGAGCTCATCCTCGTAAACGATATCCGCCGGGATTTCCCGCCTGATGATCTTGCTAAAAATCGTGCTCATCTCCGCTCCTTGATACAAATTCAACTTTCAATAGCTTACTGCACCCCCCGAGGGGGGCCCGTGGTGCTGCATTGCAATAATAAGTTCTTGACATATACTTTTCCGCTCCTATAATAAGAATGGTGCAGTGCAGCAACACGGCACGCCACCCGACACCCCATCCTTGCAAGCTTGTATAGGAGATTCGAAATGTATCAGCCATACCAAGCACCTGAACAGCTCATCGCCTTCAACAAGGCGAACCTCGAAGCTGCCGCGCGTTTTGCCGGCGTTGCGCTGCAAAGCGCCGAGCGTATCGTAGACCTGCAACTCAAGGCTGCGAGGGAAGCGTTTGCCGAAAGCCTCGAGAACGCGAAGGCACTCGCGTCGATCAAGGATCCCCAGCAACTCGCCGCACTGAAGGACAATCTTGCGCAGCCGCCCCTCGAAAAAGCCACGGCATATGCCAAGAGCTTCTACGATCTCGCCGCCGCAACGCAGGCAGAGTTCGGCAGGCTTTTCGAAGCGCAGGTCGCCGAGTTCAACAGGCAGGTCGTGGCCGCGCTCGACCGCATGACGAAGGACGCGCCTGCGGGCTCGGAACTCGGCGTAGCGGCCGTCAAGTCGGCGATCGCGGCAGCCAACTCGGCGTATGACAACCTGTCGAAGGTCGCGAAGCAGATGACCGAGGCGACACAGTCGAACATGGAAGCTGTCGCCAAGCGGACCGCAAACAACACCAGGAAAGCGAAGAAGTAAGTCTGCTTGCGCCCGACAAAAAGCCCCGTCCTGCGGGGCTTTTTTTTGCTTGTGCTTCGGAGACGCGCCAGGCGGCCTCAGCTGTGAATGTATGTTTCAAGCTGCCGGATCGTTTGTTCCTGCTCGGCAATCAATTCCTTCACGAGGTCGCCAATCGAAACGAGCCCCACGAGCTTCCCGCTCTCGACCACCGGCAGGTGGCGGATGCGGTTGTTCGTCATCAGCGCCATGCATTGATCCACCGTCTGCCCCGGGTTCACCGTCACGACGTTCGCCGTCATGATTTCCCGCACCGGGATGTCATGCGAGGACTTGCCGTGGAGGATCACTTTGCGTGCGTAGTCGCGCTCGGAGAGTATGCCTGCCAGCGTGCCGTCCGCGAGCACGACGAGCGCCCCAACTTCCTTTTCCGCCATCAGCTTGAGCGCCTCGTAGACGCGCGCATCGGGCGCTATCGAATAGACCGTGTCACCCTTCGCCTGCAGCAGCTGTCTGACCGTTTTCATGGTGCGTGCTCCTTGCGCCCCACCTCCGCCTGCCCGGGGTTCTCGTTGTCTGGTTCCAGTTTAACCAAATTCCTCCTCCTCATAAACTCGCCGCTCGGATCTGCCGTGGCGCACGGAGACCTCAAACGGAGTAGAACTCGAATCGGTTCTTGCCCTGCTCTTTCGCACGATACATGGCGCTGTCGGCACTTCGCAGCAGCGCCTGCGAATCCCTGCCATCCTGGGGATAGGTGCTGATGCCCACGCTCGATGTCACCCGGCATTCGTGGCCGCGCACGGTGACCGGTCGCCCCACGGTGTCGAGTATCTTCCGAGCCACCATCGAGAGCCGCTCCGGGTTGGGATACTCCTCGATCAGCACGACGAATTCGTCGCCGCCGATGCGCCCGATCACATCGCCCTCGCGCAGCGATGCCCGCAATCGCACCGCGATCTCCTTGAGCAATGCGTCGCCCGCATCGTGGCCGTAACGGTCGTTCACCTCCTTGAAACCGTCGAGATCCACAAACAGCACCGCAAGCCGCCGGTTGTAGCGCCGCGCCTGCGAAAGCGCTTGGCTCAGCCGCTCGCCGAACATGGTGCGGTTCGGCAGCGCGGTCAGCATGTCGTGGGTCGCCACGAAGCGCAGGTCGCTCTCCGCCTGCTTGCGCGCAATGAACTGGCCGATCTGGCTCCCGAGCTGCCTTGCGAAGTCGAGCATGCCAGGGTCCGGTTGCCACACTTCCTGCGCGAAGAACTCCATGACACCGTAGAACTCCTCCCCTATCATCACCGGAAACGCGAGGGCCGTATGGAGCCCCGCCTTGCGGGCCACCACACCGCGCTTCAGATTCCTGTCCGTCTGCACGTCCGTGATCCATACCGGCTGGCCGGTGTCCCATACACGCCGCGTGACCCCGGAATGCTTGCTCATCGAAGGCGTAACGAGCCTGCGCGTCTCGCCGATGAACTCCATCACGCCGGGATCGCCATTCGCCCACGCTTCACTGCAACGGAGAACGTTCGCTTCAGTATCCACCACCCGCCGGGCCCCGCACGCCCATCCAAGTTTCTCGCAGAACGCCTGGATCACTTTGCCCAAGGCCTCCTCGACGGTGCGCGCTTCCGCGAGGAGCGCGGTAATCTCGTTTTGCAGTTCCAGTCGCGTCTCGAAGCGCTTGCGCGCCGTGATGTCGGCAATGATCACCATCACCCCGACCGGGGTGCCATAGTCGTTCAGGATGCGCGCGCCCGAGAGGCTGACGATGAGCGGCGTCCCGTCCTTGCGCAGGCGCACCGCCTCCACGTTCGAGAACGGCTCTCCGCTCAATATCGCATCGCGATAACGATGGCCCTCCTCCTCCTTGCCGATGGGATACCACGGCACCGTCTTCTTCAGCACCTCCGCTTCGGTCCACCCGAACATTTTTTCGGCCGCCGGATTCCATCGTTCAATCCGCCCGTCGGCGTCCCGCACGACAATCGCAAGCGGCGAAGCGTTGATGAGCGCCTGCAGCTTCTGCGTGGTCTGGCGGAGCTCCTCCTGCGTCCGGGTTGAGGCGAGCACGTTCCTCCGCACCTCCGCTGCAAAGGCGAGGACCACGACGGTGTACACCACGCCGACACCGCCCATCAGAAGGTGCAGGGACTGGCCTTGAAGAAAGAGGACGAGGAGCAACGGCAGGATCGCGGGAAGAGCGAAGCCATAGAAGGCACGCTTCACCGTGGAGAGCAGACCCGCCGCCGACAGGACCATGCCGCCGATCACGAAAATGATGAGCAGCTGGTGCGCCAATGAATTGTGCGGGAAGAGCGCGATGCTGAGCGCGCCCCACGTGCAGCCCATGGCTGTTGCGCCGAAGAAGAAGCGTTGCGCCCACACATGCGCTGCATCGATCCGCGCCGGGGAGGCCATATAGGCGCGGTAGAGCAGATAGCGGCTCGACGTGACGGCGCCTACCGTCAGGAACCAAGCGCCGAGGAGCGTGTTGTTCACGACGTTCCACAGCGCATAGGTCACTATGGAGGCGACGACGAGGGTGCCGAGATAGCCGGCCGGCGACAAGCGGTAGAGATGGCGCACCTGCTCGGCATAGAGATGTCTCGAAGGCGCCTCCCCCGCATCCGATACCGTGCGCAGCGCAACCGGCGTAATGGCGGACATGTATTCGTTCCTTCCCCCAGTTGGTCGATTTATAGCACGCTTGGCGTGCATGTTCGAGGAACGAGGCTATATCGCGCCCCGCGCGCCGCGTCATGTCAGACTGCTGCGCGGCTCCCCGCCCCGCTGATCGCCTCCGCTTTCTTCAGCAGATTCTCCGCCATGCGGATGCTCGCGATGTCGATGAGCCGCCCGTCGAGCTGAACCGCTCCGCGCCCTTCGCGCGCGGCTTCTTCCATCGCCGCCACGATGCGGCGCGCGCGTTCCACTTCCTGCGGCGCGGGACTGAACACCTCGTTCGCGAGCGCGATCTGCGAGGGATGGATCGCCCATTTGCCTTCGAAGCCCAGCACGGCGGCGCGCCGCGCCGCGGCCACAAAACCCTCCCGATCCTTGAAGTCGCCGTACGGGCCGTCCACCGGCCTCAAGCCGCAGGCCCGGCAGGCGGCAACGAGACGGGTCTGCGCGGCGTGCCACGGGTCGCCCTGCAGAAAGCGCCGCTCGCCGCTGGCATCGGGATCGGTGAGGACGCCATAATCCGGATTGAGGCCGCCGATCACGGTGGTGCGCATGCGCATCGAGGCGGCGAAATCCCCCGCGCCGAAGCACATCGCCTCCAGGCGCCGGCTCGCTCGCGCAATCGCCTCAACGTTGCTCCAGCCGAGCGCGGTCTCGATCAGCACTTCGAAACCGATGCGCTTCTCGCGCTGCTTCGCCTGCTCGATCTGGCTCACCAGCATGTCGACCGCATAGACGTCGGCCGGGACACCGATCTTCGGTATAAGCAGTAGGTCGAGCCTGGGGCAGCTTTCGACCAGGTCGATGACGTCGCGGTACATGTAGTGCGTGTCGAGCCCGTTGATGCGCACGGAGAGCGTCTTCAAGCCCCAATCGATGTCGTTCAACGCGGCGATCACGTTTCTCCGCGCCTGCTCCTTGTCGTCCGGCGCCACGGCATCCTCGAGGTCGAGGAAGATCACGTCCGCCGCCGACTTCGCCGCCTTCTCGAAGAGCGAGGGCGTCGCACCCGGCACCGCGAGTTCCGAGCGATTGAGCCGGGGCGGTGCCTGCTCGATGGGGGTAAAGCTCATGAAGACCTCCTTGCGCCGACGCTCTCCACGATGCGGATGAGCGCCGAAAGATCGTTTTTCCCCTCGCCGCTGGCGACGAGCGCATTGATGTTCTGCATGGTCAGCGCCGCGGCGGGCAGCGCGATGCCGAGCTCGTGCGCAAGTGCAAGCACGATATCGAGATCCTTGTGATAGAGCCGCGCCTCGATGCCGGCCTCGAAATTGCGCTCGACCATGCGCTTGCCGAAAAGCTCGAGCACGCGGCTCGCCGCGACACCGCCCGCCATCACTTCCCGCACCTTCGCCGGGTCCACGCCTGAGGCGCGTGCGAGCGAGAGCGCTTCCGCCGTGCCTTGGGCAGTGACGAGCAGCGCGAGCTGGTTGCACGCCTTGGTGATCTGGCCGGCGCCATTATCGCCCACGTGCACGATGGTCTTGCCGAGGCACTCGAACAGGGGCTTCACCCGCTCGAACACCGCGGCCTCCCCGCCGACCATGATGGAAAGCGTCGCTTGCTCAGCGCCCATCGGCCCGCCCGAGACCGGCGCATCCAGCATGTCGATGCCCTTTTCGGCGAGCGCCCTCGCCACGTTGCGCGCGGTGAGCGGCGAGATCGTCTCCATGTCCACGAGCACGCTGCCTCGCGCCGCCCCGCGGATCACGCCATTGCCGCCCAGCACGACTTCTTCCACGTCGCTCGAACGGGTAACCACGGTAAACACCACCTCCGCATGCGCGGCCACTTCGGCAGGCGTCTTGCATGCGCGCGCACCGGCGGCGACGAGCGGCTCTGCGGAAACACTGCGCCGGGCGTACACCGCCATCTCGTGCCCGTGCTTCATGAGGTTGAGCGCCATGGGGCGGCCCATCACGCCGAGACCGATGAATCCGAGTTTCATGCCGTACCTTTCCTCTCCTTGCCTACCGGATCAAACCGAGCGCCATGATGGCCGGCAGCGTCAGCCAGAAGAGTATCGTCGTCCAGCCGATGAGCAGCGCGGCCGCGCCGGAGTCGAGCTTGAACCGGTCTGCCAGCAGGAGTGTGGTCACCATGGCCGGAGTGGTGCCTTCCACCACCGCCGCATACTGCGCCTCGCCCACCGGACTGTACACCAGTTTCGCCGCGCACCAGACGATGATGGGCGCGGCCAGCAGCTTGACCGCTGCCGCGGACAGGATCTCAGCGCGCGGCGTGAGATTGCGCCAGGGAATCGTCATGCCGAGCACGAAGAGCGTCACCGGTATCGTGGCCTGGCCGATGAAGCCGGTCGCGGCGGTAAGAGGCGCATAGCTCAGCCCGAGCTGCTGCGAGCCGGTGCCGAGGATGAAGGCCCAGATCGGGGGCATCGAGAACATCACGCGCCACACGGCTGGCCGGTCGGCGTCGCGATGCGCGCCCAGGCGCGTGCAGATCCACACGCCCACGCTCCAGACGAGCGGCATGGTCATCAGCATGTCGTTGAACACCGCGTAACGCGTCGCGTCGCCGCCGAAGAAGAACACCAGCACCGGGACGCCGATGTTGAAGGTGTTGCCGAACATCGCGCCGACCACGATGATCGCGCGCGTTGCGTCCGGGAGACCGCGCCCGAGCGGCGACAGGTAGAGCAGCGCATACAGAATCGCCCCGCACGTGAGCGAGCCGATGCCGACGAGGAGCGGCACCGAGAGGAGGTCCGCGGAAATCGGCGTCGTGGAAGCGACGGAAAACAGGATGCACGGCAGGAAGAGATACATGACCATGCGGTTGAGCAGCGTGCGCGCGCCGTCGACCGGCGTGTCGGGAAAGAAACGCGGCCACAATCCGCCCACCGCCACGAGCAGCGTGAGCGGCAGCATAACCTCGATCATGAGGTTCAGCAGTTGGGTGAGGTAGCTCATCGCAAATCGAAGCGCGCTGCAACCCGAAGGCGCGCGGCGCCTTGCGGTCCTGTGGGGTCAAATTGCCGCTGCGGTAAGCGGCGTGCGTGGAACCGGGGCGGTTAATTTCTCTTTACATCGGGATTGACGAGGTTGGGCGGCGTTTCGCCGCGCAACGCCGCGACCATGTTCTTTGCCGCCGTCATCGCCATTGCGCGGCGGGTCGCCTCGGTGGAGCTGCCCACGTGCGGCGCCAGCACAAGGTTTGTGAGATCGAGAAAACCCGGATTGAGCCTGGGCTCGTTCTCGAACACATCGAGGCCGGCCCCGCGTATCGTGCCGGCCTTGAGCGCGGCTATCAATGCCGCGTCGTCCACCACGCCGCCGCGCGTGGAATTGATGAGGATCGCGGTGGGTTTCATCGACTGAAGTTCCGCCGCGCCGATCAGGTGGTGTGTTTCGCCCGTGTAGGGCACCTGCAGAACGATAAAATCAGAGTGCGCGAGGAGCTCCTGCATGTTGACGTAGCGTGCGTTGAGCCGCTCCTCGATTTCCCTCGCCACGGGCCGACGGTTGTGATAGAGCACCTGCATGTCGAAGCCGCTCGCGCGTTTTGCGATCGCCTGCCCGATGCGCCCCATGCCCACGATGCCGAGCGTCGCATGGTGCACGTCGATGCCGAGCCACTGCTTGAGCCGCCAGCCGGTCCACTTGCCCTCGCGAATATAGCGCTCGACCTCGGTCAGGCGGCGCGCCGTTGCAAGCATGAGCGCCCACGCGAGATCCGCCGTCGAGTCGTCGAGGACACCCGGCGTATTCGTGCCCATCACGCCGCGCGCGGTGCAAGCCGCGATGTCGATATTGTTGTAGCCCACCGCAATGTTCGCGACCACTTTCAAGCGCAGCGCGGCGCCGAGCAGCGCGGCGTCGATACGATCGGTGAGCGCGCACATGACGCCTTCCTTGTCCGCGATGCGCTGTGCGAGTGCAGCGGCAGTCAACGGAATGTCCTGCTGGTTGGAATCGACCTCGCAGTGCTGCGCGAGGTAATCCAGCGTCTCGTCGAAGACTTCACGCGTGACCAGAACTTTGGGTTTCATCACTCGGCCTGCCGGAATCGGGAGTCCAGATATTACGACAGTGTGTCTCGCGAATAAACAGCGCAGCAACGAGACCGCACGATGCAAAAAGCGCGAGCGCCGCGAGCGCAGCGCGGCGATCGGGATGACCGCGGGCGTCCGCGGCGCGATCCAGCATCCAGCCGACGAGAGGCTGGAGGATGCCTGCGGCGAGAAACCCCCCGGTATTCGCGAGCCCGGTCGCCATGCCTGCGTGTTGCGGACGATTCACTTCCTTCGCGCACGCCCACGAGAGCGTGAAACCGGTGGCAACGAATCCCATCAGCGCAAAAACGGCATAGGTCATCGAGGCCGGCACAACGTCCTGGATCCACGCGAGCCAGAATCCGCAGTAAAGCAGCGCGGAAGCGATGATGAGCGACTTGCGCCGGCGCATATGATCTGACCATGCGCCGACCGCAGCCACGGATATTGCGAACGCGAGCAGCATGGCACTCGTGTGGCGGCTCGCCTCGACGGGCGAGTAGCCATAGACCTGAACCAGAAACGGGACGGCCCACAAGCCGATAAAGCTCATATAGCTGCCGGAGATGCCGAAATTCACCCAGAAGCACGGCCACGTCGCGCGGTTGCGCATCACTTCGCCGAGCGCGCGGTGCCAGTTTGCCGTACCCCGCCTCTCGGACCCGTGCGCCTGCGGATGGTCGCGCGCCAGCATGAAGGTCGCCGCCGCAAGCACGAACGAGGCGATGCCGACCGCGACGAACACCGTACGCCACGAGACGACGGTGACGAGCCACGCCAGCGGAGCCGTCGCCAGGAACGCGCCGCTTATGCCGATAACCTGCGCCGCGCCGGATGCTGTGGCGAAGCGCCGCTCTTCGAACCAGTTCGCGTTGAGCTTGAGGAGCGAAATGAAAGCGACCGAAACGCCGAGCCCGGCGAGCGTGCGTCCCACGGCGGCCGTCGCAATGGTGTCGGCGGTAGCGAACACGATGGAGCCGAAGCCCGCCACGAGACCGCCCGCCGCCAGAATGCGCCGCGGGCCCAACGTATCCACGAGCACGCCGGTCGGAAGCTGCATCAGGGTGTAGACGTAGAAATACGTCGCGGCGAGTGCGCCGAGCAGCGCACCTGTCGTGTCAAAAGCACCCGCAAGCTCGCCGGCGATCGCGCCCGGCGCCACTCGATGGAAGAACGAGAGGAAGAAAGCCCCGGCGCCGAGCGTGAACACGAGCCACCGTACGCCGGGCTGCGTCGCCGGCATGCGGCGGATCAGTGAGTCGCCATGTGGCGAGAGAGCCAGCGCGCCGTACGGAGCAGCCGACCGTCCTGGTCACGCCGCCCGACAAGCTGTACGCCGAGCGGAAGCCCGTTGGCCCCTTGCATCAACGGGACGTTGAGCGCGGGAAGCCCGCAGAGCGTCCATATCGTGCAGAAACTCGGATCGCCGGTCGATTCGAGCCCGTGCGGCGCCGTGCCCGGCGCAGACGGGGTAAGGAGCGCGTCGTAGCGGGTATAGAAAAGCTCGTCGAGACTGGAAGCGAGCATCGGCACCTGAGCGAGCGAGCGCTGGTAATCGAATGCCGTCACCGCCCGTCCACGCTCGAGTTGCGCGCGGAGCGACGCACTGAGCCGGTCCCGACCCCTCTCCCACTCCTGCGTAAAACTCGCTGCCATCTCGGCCTCCATGATGGTGCGGTGCCATTCGAGCGCTTCGCCTGCCAGCACCGAGAGCTCTATCTCTTCGACCCGGTCGCCGAGATGCTCCACGAGTTCCGCAAAGGCCTGCTTCGTCTCTTCAGTCGCGCGGTCCCATGCCGGCCCCTTGATGAAGGCGAGCATGGGCGGGATGGGCGGCTCCTCGGCTGCGATTTGCGAGAAGCGCGCACGCGGCCGCGGGCGCGTGTCGGGATCGCGCTCATCGTGGCCCACGAGCACTTCCGAGACGAGCGCCACATCTTCGATGGTGCGCGCGAATGCGCCGACCTGGTCCAGCGTGCGCGACTGACGCAATATGCCGTGGCGCGGGATCAATCCGAAGCTCGGCTTGAATCCGTACACGCCGCAAAACGCCGCGGGGCGGATCACCGAGCCGTTGGTTTGCGTGCCGATGGCAAGCGGCACCATGCCCGCCGCCAACGCAGCCGCCGAGCCGCTGGAGGATCCGCCCGGGGTGTGCGCGGTGTTGTGTGGATTGCGCGTCCTGCCGGGCGAGTAGGTCGCGAGCTCGGTGGTGACCGTCTTTCCGATCATCACTGCGCCTGCAGCGCGCAACATCGCAACGACGCCCGCATCCCGCGATGGGGTGCGGCCCTGATGGAGCACGGTGCCGTTTTCAGTCGGGTAGTCGGCGGTATCGATGATGTCCTTGAGACCAACGGGCACGCCGTGCAGGGGACCGATGGGATGGCCCTCGCGCTTCCATTGATCGGCCGCGCGCGCCTGCGCGAGCGCGTAGTCGTGATCGAGAAACGCCCACGCCTGCACTTCGGGCTCGACGGCACGGCATCGTTCCAGACAGGCCAGCACGAGTTCCTCGGAACTGAGCGCCCCCTCGCGAATACAGCGCGCCGCATCGGTGGCGGAGAAAGCGACGAGACTTGCGGTATCCATGAGACTCGGCAATCAACGCGCGTAGAGCACGCTCGGAAGCCAGAGCCCGATTCCGGGGAAGAGGTAGAGCAGCACCATCGCGACCACCTGTATTCCCATGAATGGCATCATGCCGGCGAAGATCTGGTTCAGCGTCACGTGCGGGGGCGCCACGCCCTTCAGGTAGAAAGCCGACATCGCGACCGGCGGCGACAGGAATGCGGTCTGGAGGTTGAGCGCGACGAGCAAGCCGAAGAAAAGCGGGTCGATGTTGAAGTGAGCCAGCAGCGGAATGAAGATCGGCATGAAAATGACGATGATTTCGGTCCACTCAAGTGGCCAGCCCAGGATGAAGATGATGAACTGGGCGAGGATCATGAACTGCAGCGGCGTCATGTTGAGCGAGAGCACCCACTTCTCGATCAACTCCTGCCCGCCGAGCAGCGCAAACGCCGCGGAAAAGATGGCCGAGCCGACGAACAGCCAGCACACCATGGCGCTCGTCTTCGCAGTCAGGAACGACGACTCCTTCAGGATGTAACCGAATTCTTTCATGGTGGTAAGCACCATCATGAAGGGCGCCCGGCGCCTTGGCGCGGCGGCCTGCCAGTTATTGATGTAACGGTAGGCCACCGTGAGAATGCAGGCGCCGAATGCGCCCACTGCGGCCGCTTCCGCCGGGGTGGCGAGCCCGAGGACGATCGAACCCAGAACGGCCAGTATCAGGAGCGCGAGCGGGAAGAAGGAAGTGAGCAGCATCTTGAAGACTTCCAGCCGTTCCCAGTTCCACAGCCCATAGGTCACCACCAAGGCAAGGACGCCCAACCCAAACATCACCCAGAACCACGTCGGTGCCGGCCGCGAAGGCGCCGAACTCCCGGTCGCTTCTTCGTTCCCGCTTTGTGCGGCGGTTTTGTCGGCGCCCGCCGGTTCCTGGGCGCCGAGGGGCGTGGCAGCAAGTTCCTGAGCAGCTTCGGCGGGCGGCTCCTGGACCCCCGTTTCCGGAGGAGCGCCGACCAATCCCGTTTCCTCCTTGATGTCCGCCGCATAGCTGCCGCCCGCCTGGATCAGGCCGGCCGCAGTCTCTTCGATTACAGGAGCGGTGACGCTGCTGTAGGTCGTCGCGAGCAGGCCGACGATCGCGATCGCGGGCAGGATGGAGACGATGAGTTGCCCGGCCACCGTGCCGCGCTCAACGGCGCCCGACCCTGTCAGTCCGCGCCAAAGCCCCACCACGGCGTTGCCCCCGCGTTGCGCCAGGGCCTGCAGCTTGGGGGGGATCGGCACGCGCCGCTCTTCTTCCGGAAGCGGTGGCATGAGAGCCGGCTTCCACTTTGCGAGCACGATGACATACACGAGGTACAGGCCCGCGAGCATCAGGCCCGGGAAGAAGGCGCCCGCGTAAAGCTGGACCACCGACACCCCGGCGGTCGCTCCGTATACGATCAGCAGCACCGAAGGCGGAATCAGGATGCCGAGACAACCTCCCGCCGTGACCGAGCCTGCGGATACCTTGACGTTGTAGCCCGCGCGCAACATGGCGGGAAAGGCGAGAAGCCCCATCAGCGTCACCACCGCGCCCACGATGCCGGTGGCGGTGGCAAAGATGGCGCAGGTGACAATCGTCGCCACCGCGAGCGAGCCCGGCACGCGCGAGGTCGCAAGGTGCAGGCTGCGGAAGAGACGATCGATCAGCTGCGCCCGCTCGACGAGGTAGCCCATGAACACGAACAACGGCACGGCGATCAGCACGTCGTTCGACATGACGCCGTAGGAACGCTGCACCATGAGATCGAGCACCTGGCGGACCGCGAGATCGGGATTGACGCTGCGGTAGGCGAGCCAGGCGAAGAAGACGCCGAGGCCCATGAGGGTAAAGGCCGTCGGGAAGCCGAGCATGATCGCCACGACGATCAATGCCAGCATTATGAGACCCAGGTGCCCCTGGCTGACGTTGCCCCACGGCGTGAAGATCAGCACCACCGCGACGATGATCGCCATCAGGGAGAAGCCGAACCACAGCTCCTTGCGCATCTTCACGACGCCGCTCCCGTCGGCTTCTCTTCCTTGTGCACGATGATGTCGTCGAGTTCCCGGATATCCTCGTCTTTGACGTGCAGCTCCTCTTTGATCTTGCCTACATCCACTTCCTCGACGTCCTGCTCACGCGAAGGCCATTGGCCCTGCCTGAGGCAGATGACGCAACGGATGATTTCGACGATGCCCTGCAGCAGCAGGAAGGCGCCAGCCACGGGAATGATCGTCTTGAACGGATAGATCGGCGGACCGTCGGCCGTGATATTCGAATGTTCGTTGATTCGCCACGATTCTGCCGCGTAGTCGTAGCCCGCCCAAGTGAGCGCGATGACGCCCGGGATGAAAAAAACAATGTAGAGGACGAGATCGATCGTCGCCTGAGTGCGCGGACTGAAGAATCCGTAGAGCACATCGCCGCGGACATGTCCGTTCTTCGAGAGCGTATAGGCGCCAGCCATCATGAACAGCGTCCCGTAAAACATGATCATGACGTCGAACGACCACGAGTGCGGATTGCCGAGCACGTAGCGGGAGAAGACCTCCCAGGTCACCAGCAGGGTAAGCGCAACGATGAACCATGAGAAAGCCTGGCCCACGAAGGTGCTCACCCGGTCTACGAAAAGGAGCGTTTTCTGCATTGGATCAGTTACAGCGGACAGTGGAGAGAGCGCTATTCTGCCACTTTCCGCGGGCCGGCTGCGGGTCCCGCCAAAACAAAGACACCATCCGGCTCGCCGGATGGTGTCCTCGCTACTTCGATACCGCTACGGTCAGCTTTTCTTCTTTGCTTCGGGCTTGGCGGAGGGTTTCTTTCCAAAGTAATGGGCGTAGGCCATGCGGCGGCTGACGTTGGTATCGAGATCCCAGCGGACCGCACGCTCTGCAAAGTTCTTCTGCGACTTCTCGATTTCGACCCACAGAGCGTTGTCCGAGCGCTTCTTGGCGGCTGCATCGTAGGTTTCGAGCTGCTTTTCCAGGATCGCAGCCGGGGTCACGTAGAAGCGCACCTTGTCCTTGGTCTGCATCTCGACGTAGTCCTTGGAGTAGCGGTCGATCGCCTTCCACGACATGTCGGCGGACGCCGCTTCGACGGCGTTCTCGATGATCGCCTTGATCTTGGCCGGCAGGGCGTCGAACTTCGGCTTGTTGAACATGATTTCGAACTGCTCGGCGTTCTGGTGGTAGCTTTGCAGCATGCACACCTTCGATACGTCGGGGAAGCCGAGGACGCGATCCGAAGTGGCGTTATTGAACTCCGCCGCGTCCAGCAGGCCGCGATCCATGGCGGGGACGATCTCGCCTCCGGGCAACGCGTTGACCGCGAGGCCCATGCCGGTGAACACGTCGATCGAGAGGCCCACGGTGCGGAACTTGAGGCCCTTCATGTCCTCCACCTTCGACACCGGCTTCTTGAACCAGCCGAGGGGCTGGGTCGGCATCGGCCCGTACGGGAACGACACGACGTTCGCCCCGATCGACTTGTAGAGCTTGTTCAGCAGTTCCTTGCCCCCGCCATACTTGTGCCAGGCGAGCAGCATGTTGGCATCCATCCCGAACGCCGGCCCGGAACCCCACAGGGCGAGCGCGTTCTGCTTGCCGTAGTGATACACGAGCACCCCGTGCCCGCCGTCGAGGGTGCCCTTCGTGACCGCGTCGAGCAGGCCGAACGCGGGCACGACGGCGCCGGCGGGCAGGACCTCGATCCGCAGCTCGCCGCCCGTCATGTCGTTCACCTTCTTGGCGAAGTCGAGCGCGTACTCGTGAAAGATATCCTTCGCGGGCCAGGTGCTTTGCCAGCGCATCGAGATCGGCCCGGTGGACGATGCGACGGCAGGCGCAGCGGGCTTTTGTTGCGCCTGGGCCGCCGGGATGATGGCCAGGCCCGAAATCGCGGCACCGGTTGTCGCAGCGGCCGCGCCGGTCAGGAACTTGCGTCGCGACGGGCTGGGGCTGGAATCTACTACCGGTTTCTCTTTCTTTGTCTCGTTCATGGTTCCCCTCCAATCAGATGGTTTGTCACTGCCAGAAGCCGTTCTGCCCCGGTTGTGCGGCACTCTACCGAAGCGGAGAGCGCAACAGCGTTTCACGTTTCGCGATGCCTTTGCGCGGCCATCCTATACCCGCGCCTCACTATAAATCAAGCGCAACAGAGGGACATCAGCCGCCCGCCACGCTGCTCTAACCCGCTGGCGATCCTCATTTCTTGGCTCCCGCCGTTGCCCTGGGAACGAAATCCTTGGCGGGATCGCTCGGCCAGCGCAAGTATGCAGTGCTGAGTCGATTGCCGACGGTCACCTTCCGGGTACGGGGCTTGCCCTCGTACGTCGCGGTGACCTCATACGTGCCTGGCGGAAGCTGTACGAGGAGGAATGGGCCCGGCACGAGCTGCTCGAGCACCATCTTGCCGTTTCGATCCTTGATGGCGACGTTCACGTCGGCGACATAGGCGCCTTCGACCAGCGCAAACACGAGCTTGAGGTTGAACTTGCCCTGCGCGGCCTTCATCACCTCTTCCTGGGTCTCGCCGACTTGGCCCACGATGAACTTCACCCCGCTCGGAGCTGCACCGTTGCCGGGCGGGGGGGTACCCGTGGAAGCGCCATCGCCGTTCGGCGCGCTGAGCGCCGCCACTTCGTACGGACGATCAAGGGGCAGCGTGATATCGCGCCCGGGCTGGGGCGGGAAGCGCAGGTACGCGGTTTGCAAACGCTCGCCCACCGTGACCTTGCGCGTCTGGGTCTTGCCGTCGTAACTCGCGGTCACGGTATAGGTGCCGGGCGGAAGCCGCGCCATGAAGATCGGCCCTTGGGCGACGTGCTCGATCACCGTTTTGCCGCTCGCGTCGGTGATCCGCACCCCCACGTCCGCAAGGTAATTGCCCTCGGTCAACGTGAACACGAGCTTGAGATTGAAGTCTTTTTCCCGGGCTTTCAGCGCCGCAACTTCCTCCTCGCCCACGCCACCGGAAACGAACGAGATTCCTTCTTTCGCCGGCACGCTGGCCGGAAACGCCGGCGCGGCGCCGCCGAGTAGCGCAAGCGCCGTCACCGATAACCACACCCATCCTGGCTGTCTCATCAGTGCACTCCTCTCGTTGACATCCTTTCACCCGTAGGACGGATCAAGTCTGCGATGGTTCATTAGGCCCCCGGTCCCGTCCCGGGTATTTGCCTGACCCTATCGCCGAACGCCGACAGGATCTCCATCGGCAGCGGGAACACGATGGTCGAGCTTTTATCGCTCGCGATCCCGCCGAGCGTTTGCAGATAGCGCAACTGCATGGCCTGCGGCTGCTGAGCGAGCGTGCGCGCCGCCTCCAGCAGCTTCTCCGCCGCCTGCAGCTCGCCTTCCGCGTGGATCACTTTGGCGCGGCGCTCGCGTTCCGCCTCGGCCTGCCGTGCGATCGCCCGCACCATGGAAGAATCGATGTCAACGTGCTTGATCTCGACGTTCGAAACCTTGATGCCCCAGGCGTCGGTTTGCGCGTCGAGGATCTGCTGGATGTCGAGGTTCAACTTGTCGCGCTCGGCGAGCATTTCGTCGAGCTCGTGCTTGCCGAGCACCGCGCGCAGCGTCGTCTGCGCGAGCTGGCTCGTGGCATCGAGGAAGTTCTCCACCTGGATGATCGCTTTCTGAGGATCGATGACGCGGAAATAGATGACCGCATTCACCTTCACCGATACGTTGTCGCGGGAAATCACGTCCTGGCTCGGCACGTCCATGACCACCGTGCGCAGATCGACGCGCACCATCTGCTGGATGCCGGGGATGATGACGACGAGGCCCGGACCCTTCACGCGCCAGAAGCGGCCGAGCATGAATACGACGCCGCGCTCGTATTCCCGCAGGACGCGGAACGACGCAAGGACGAGGATCGCGATGAGGAGCAGTATGCCGCCGAGTCCGATGTCCCAGATCATGGTGCACTCCTATGTAAAATGGTCCATATCGCGAGCTTCCGCAATTTTGTGTGCTCGTTACTGCGCCGGCGGGTTTTCGGGCTCGACGCTGAGCGTCAAGCCTTCGATGCCCGTCACCCGCACTTTCTGGCCGCGCGTGAGCGGCCTTTTGCTCACGACGCGCCAGCTCTCGCCCTGTACCCGCGCCCACCCCTGGGACTGCATGTCTTCCAGCACCACGCCGGGGGCGCCGACCAAGCTCTCGGGCCCGCTCACCACCCGGCGTTTGCGCGCCTTCACCGCCATGGTAACTATCGCGAAGACGATGATGCCGCTCGTCAAGCCCAGCGCGATGACGAACGGCAGCGCGACATCGTAGCCTTGCGCCTCCGGCTCGATCAGCATCACCGCGCCGATGACGAGCGCGACCGTTCCGCCGATGCCGAGCGCGCCAAAACTTGGAAGGAATGCTTCTGCGGCGATGAACGCGAGCCCGAGCACGATAAGCGCGAGCCCCGCATAGTTGACGGGCAGAAGCTGGAACGCGAACAACGCGAGCAGCAGGCAGATCCCGCCCACGACGCCGGGCAGCACGAAGCCCGGATTCGCGAACTCGAAGATGAGGCCGTAGATGCCGATCATCATGAGGATTAGCGCAATGCTCGGATTGGTGATGATCGCGAGGAGTTCCGTGCGCCAGTCGGGCTCGATCGCCGTCACTACCGCCCCTTCGGTCTCGAGCGTGCGCTCGACGCCCTGCGCGGTAACCTTTCTGCCGTGCAGCTGCCTGAGCAGATCGTCCACGTCCTGCGCCACGATGTCGATCACGTCGATCCGCTTCGCCTCCTGCGCCGAGAGGCTCACCGCCTCGCGCACCGCCTTCTCGGCCCACTCGGCATTGCGCCCGCGCAGTTGGGCGAGGCTGCGGATATACGCTGCCGCATCGTGGATCTGCTTGCGTGTGAGTGTGCTCTGCGGCGAGGGCGCGTCCTTATCCTCGCCCGCTTTGCCGTCCTTGCCCTTGTCGTTTTTTTTCCCCTTGTCCCGCGGCTGCTCGCCCGGTTCGCTGCCCGGCATGCCGATCTGAACCGGCGTCGCTGCGCCAAGGTTAGTTCCCGGCGCCATCGCCGCTACGTGGCTTGCATAGAGGATGTAGGTGCCGGCACTTGCCGCGCGCGCGCCGCTCGGGGCCACGAACGCAACCACCGGGACCGGCGACGCGAGGATTTCCCTGATGATCTGCCGCATCGAGGTGTCGAGCCCGCCCGGCGTGTCCATGCGCAGCACGACGAGGGTTGCACCCTCATCGGCCGCCTTGCGGATTCCGCGCACCGTGTAATCGGCCGTAGCGGGACCGACGACGCCGTCCAGGGTAAGCAACACCACCTTTTCGGATGGCGCGGCGGAAATCGCAAGCAATGCCGGAACGAACGCCAGCATCGCGCAGGCGAACACGCGCAGCGCCTGCAGCGCACGAGCGATCGGCGTTGTCGCTTGCATATCAGGGATCCGGCGAAATGGTCATGTGCGACGCCCTCGCCGTCGCCTTCCCTTATACGGCGAGCGTTTCGGGTTCGCCGAGCCGCCTTTGCTGCGCCTCGCCCAGAAACTCCTGCAGCAAGGGCCAGCCGTCGAGCAGCTCGCGGTCCGACGGATCGTGGAATTCCGGGTGCCATTGCACCCCGCACACGTAGCTCGGGCCGTTCCAGCGTATGGCCTCGATGATTTCGTCGGGGACGGACAACGCTTCGATCGCGAGAGCTTTGCCGAGCGTCTTCACCGCCTGGTGATGAATGCTGTTCACGCGCACCGCGCTGACATCCGGATACAGCTCTGCAAGCCCGGAGCCGGGCACGAACCGCATGCGGTGAAAATGCTGGTCGAAAGCGTTGGGGTTGTGGTGATGCGTTTCCGCATCCGCGCGCTGGGTCGCAATGTCCTGATAGAGGCTGCCGCCAAACGCGACATTGATGAGCTGCAGGCCACGGCAGATGCCGAGCACGGGTTTTCCCGCCGAGACGAATTCCTGCAGGAGATCGATCTCGTACATGTCACGGATGCGGTCGCCCTCCCATTCCGGCCGCAACGGCGTCTCGCCGTAAGTAAGCGGGCTCACGTCCGCCCCGCCCTGCAGGACGAGGCCGTCGAGCTCGGCGACATAGTCGGCAATGCGGATGTTGCCGCGCCGGATGAGCCCCCCGCCTTCTATCGAGGGCAGCATGAACACGAGCGCATCGGCCGTCATCAGCCAATGCGCGATCGACTGCTCGAGGTACTGCAGCTTCTTCCCCCTGAATCCCAGCTCGGCGGGGACCTTGTGCAGAAACCGAGGCGAGAGTCCGATCTTGAGCGGGCGGCCGCGTTCAGGAGCGTTCATCAGGCGTTTCCCATCGGCATATCGAATACAGGCGTCACCGCGCCCATCCACAGCGCGCTCTGCATGCGCGCCACATCGTTGAGCGAGCCATGGGTGCGGTACTGCGCGCGGAGCCACCCCGCGTCATCGCGCCCGCTGACCACGTCCGCCGCAAGCCGCCGCAGAGCCTCTTCAGCGCCGAGGTCGCGGGCATGTGGAGCGATGCGCTGGATCGTGTCGAGCACGTCGTCGCGTATCCCGACGTGGCGCTGCGTGTAGGCGTCCACCAGCGTGCCTTCACAGCCGTAGCGGCACGCCTGGAAGCGGTTATGGCTGTAGAGCAAATACACATCGCGCGATGGCTCGAGTGGCTGTTCAACGAGGAGGTAGCGCGCGAGCGACTGGGCATAGACCGCGAGCAGTGCCGCGCGTTCAACAGTGAGCGGCGTATCGAACACCCGTATTTCTACTGTACCGTACTCCGGCTTGGGACGGATATCCCAGTAGAAGTCCTTCATGCTCGCGACGATGCCGAAGCCCTTCATCTTGCTGAAATAACTTGCGAATTCGTCCCAGCTCCGGACGAGCGGCGCGCGCCCGGAAAGCGGGAAGGCGCTCACCGTGTTAAGGCGCGAGGAATGATAGGAAGTGTCCTCCCCCTGCTGGAACGGGGAGGAGGCGGAAAGCGCAATGAAGTGCGGCACGTAGCGCGCCAGCGCGTGAATGAGGTACAGGGCGGCGTTTCCGTCGGGGCAGCCGATGTGCACGTGCTGGCCGAAGATGGTGAACTGCTTGGCAAGATACCCGTACACCTCGAGGATGCGCTGGAAGCGCTCGGTCGGATAGATGCGCCGGTCCGTCCAGTCGTGAAACGGGTGCGAGCCTCCTCCAGCGATGCAGAGATTGAGCCGCCCCGCGGCATCCGCGAGCGCATCGCGGATGCGGACAAGTTCCGCGACGAGCGTCTCGTGCCGAAAGTGAACCGACGAGTTGAGCTCGATCATGCTCTCGGTGATCTCGGGCTTCACCTCGCCGGGATGCGGCGTCTTTTCAAGTAGCGCGAGGAGATCGGCGGCGTCGCGCGCGAGGTTGTAGTCGCGGCAGTTCAGGATCTGCAGCTCGAGCTCGACGCCGACCGAGAACGGGTGCGAAGGCTTGTAGTCGAGCTCCGGGTCGGTCATCTTGCGTCCTCTTGCGCTTCCCCCGCCTTCTTCAGCGCGAACTGCACCGCGACGGGACCGATCAGCTCGAGGATCAGTACCGCGGAGAGCACGATCGGCGCGAGTGTTGCGCCGAATTCGGGATAAAGACGGGTCGTCCTGCTCATCATCTCGATCGCAAGCCCGGACATCGGCGTAAGGGTAAGGCACAGCAGCCCTCCGCTGCCGGCGCGGATGCCGCTCAGGTGAGCGAGGCTCAGGACGCCGACGGCCTTGCCGATGAAGCGCGCCGCGATGTAGATGATCGCCATTGCCCCACCCGCGATCAAGTTGCTCACGTTCAGTATGGCGCCGGTCACGACGAACAGGACGACGAAGAATATCTGCCCGACGTGAGCGATGTTGACCTGCATCAGGTCGTGCCTGCGGTCCAGGTTGCGGCTCGCGACCCCGAATGCAAGGAGCGACAGCATCACCGAGAGCTCGAGCACGGCCGCAAACCCGATTGCGAGCACGATCATCGCAAGCAGCATGACGAGCTGGCGCTCCTCGCGCTTGCCGATCCAGCGCGCGAGCAGGATCGTCGCGCCGCTCGCGAGATAGCCCACGAGAAGCGACGCGCCGAGCAGGTAGGCGGGGTGCAGGATCATCGTCATCCAGCTCGCGCGATGCTCAAGGTGAAGCCATGAGAGCAGCACGGTCGCCAGCACGAAGGCGGCCACGCTATTGATCGCGACGAGGCTCAACGCGCGCTCCGTGATCTGCCCCTCGGCGCGCAAGTCCTGTGCGACCAGCATCACCACGGCAGGCGAGGTCGCGACACCGATCGACGCGGCGATCGCCGCAGGCAGCGGCTGACTGCCGAACCAGACAAGCGCCCCGTACACGAGGAAGAACGACAGGGCCGATTCGGCAAGCGCCGTCGCGGTGAACCACCGATCCCGCCAGAGCCAGCGGAAATCGAGGCGGCGCCCGAGCTCGAAGAGCACGATGCCGAGACCCAGGTTCACGAACATGCCCGCGCCGGTCGCGACGTGGGTGTCCACGAGGTTGAACCCGCTCGCGCCCAGCACGAGGCCCGCCGCGACGTAACCCGTGATTCGCGGCAGGTTGAGCCGCTGCACCAGTTCTCCCCCGACGAAACCTGCGAGAAGCAGCAACCCGAAGAGCAACACCGGATTGGGCGGCAGCGGGTACGACGGCAGGAAGTCGAACGCGCTCATGCCAACCGGGGTAACCGGTCAGATCGGCACATAGTCCGGCACGGCTTCCGGCACCAGCCCTTCCGGCTGTGGAAAGGCGGTGAGATCCTTCGCGATCGCGGCGCGCAGAAAGCTGTCCACCCACCAGAATATGTCCGTCTCGCGGATGGAGCGGCGAAGCCGCCGCATGCGCGCGCGCCGCTCGTCCTCGCTCATCGTGAAGGCGCGTTGCAGCGTGTCCGCAACGCCCTCGATGTCGTAAGGATTCACGAGCAGTGCGCCGCGCTGGAGCTGCGCCGCGGCGCCGGCAAACTCGGACAGGATCAGGACGCAGTCCTCTTCTATGCTGCAGGCGCAGTATTCCTTGGCGACCAGATTCATGCCGTCCTTGAGCGGCGTGATGAGCGCCATATCGGCGGCACGATAGTAGGCCAGGAGGTCCGTGCGGCTCAAGCTGCCGTAGACGTACCACACCGGCACCCAGCCGCCGGGGCGCATGAAAGTCCCATTTATCTGGCCCACGAGCTGCTCGATGCGGGTCTTCAGCTCATGATATTCGGGTATCAGCTCCCGGCTCGGCACGACGACCTGGATGAGCGAGACTCGCTCGCGGAGCTCCGGATAGCGCTCGAGCGCGGTGCGGAAAGCTTCCAGCCGCTGCGGGATGCCCTTGGTGTAGTCGAGCCGGTCCACGCCGAGCACGAGCTTGCGTTTCGGCAGCAGCCGATGGAGCTCCTGCGCGCGCTGCGCGACCTCTTCCGTCGATGCCTGGCGCAGAAACGCGTTGTAATCGATGCTGATCGGGAAACTCCCGACGCGCACGCTGCGGTTCTCGGCAGCGACCGTCACCACCTGCCCTTTGCCCTGCACCGACACGTCGCTCATGAGCTCGCGCAGGCACTGGATAAAGTTGCGCCGGTCGCGCATGGTCTGGAAGCCGATGAGATCGTACTGCAGCAGGGCATGGAGCAGCGTGAGCCGCCACGGCAGGTTGAAAAAGATGTCCGGCGGGGGAAACGGGATATGCAGGAAGAAACCGACCTTGGCGCGACAGCCGAGCGTGCGCAACTCCGCCGCCACGTTCATGAGATGGTAGTCGTGTACCCACACGAAATCGGAAGCGGTCCCGCAATCGGCCAGCACCGCCTCGGCGAACTTGCGGTTCACTTCCTTATACGTGCGCCAGTAGCCGGGCTCGAAGTTGCACAGCGACTTCAGATCGTGAAAGAGCGGCCAGATGATCTCGTTCGCGAACCCATGATAGAAGTCCTGGACGGCTTTCTCGTCGAGCATGACGGGCCGCAGCGAAAATCCCGCGGCAGTGCCCGCTGCCCCGACGGCGGCTTCGAGATCGGCCCCCGTGTCCGCAGTGCCCGGCCAGCCGATCCACGAGCCGCCGCGATCGCGCAGAACAGGCAGCAGGGCCGAGACCAGCCCGCCGGCGCCATGCTCGGTGCGCCAGCGGCCGCCGTTGTCGCGCTTGAACACGTACGGCAGCCGGTTCGATACGACGACGAGTCGTTGCGAGCCGCGCGGCGCCATCACTTACCCCGGGGTCGGCACCGCGGCCGGGACGTGGGCCCCGCGCAGGTAGACGGTTCGCGTCGGATACGCGAACTCGATCTTCTCCTCGCTGAAGCGCCGGTAGATTTCGAGATTGATCGCCTGCTGCGTATCCATGTAGAGGTTGTAATCCGGAGTGAGCATGAAATACACGACTTCGAAGGCGAGCGCCGAGTCCGTAAACTCCTTGAAGTGCGCACGATCGAAGCGCGTCTTGTCGTGGCGCTCCACTGCCGCGCGCAGGATTGCGGGAATTGCCTGCAGCTTCTCGAGCGGCGTGTCGTAAGTGGCCTGTACGGAGAATACCACGCGCCGTTCGTACATGCGCTTGAAGTTCCGTATGCGGCTCTTCAGCAGATCGTTGTTGGAGAAGACGATCATCTCGCCGCTCAGGCTCCGCACGCGGGTCGTCTTGAGCCCGATGTATTCGACGGTGCCGAGGAAACCGTCGACGACGATGAAATCGCCGACCACGAACGGCTTGTCGAGCACGATGGAGAGTGAGGCGAAGAGGTCGCCGAGGATGTTCTGGACGGCAAGCGCGATCGCGACACCGCCGATGCCGAGCCCTGCAACGAGCGCGGTAATGTCGAAGCCCAGCTGATCGAGGATCAGCAGCAGCATGAGGGCCCACACGACCACGCGCGCGGCAAAACCGATGAGGCTCAGCGCCGTGACGCCTGCGCCGTCCACGCCGCGGCGCTTCTCCACCTGGCGTTCGACCCACAGCGCCACGAAGTGGTTGACCCACAGCACGATCTGCAGGAGCAGGCCGACGACGACCAGAAAGTCGATCAGGCGCTCGAGCCTCGCCGGCAGCTCGAGGGCCGAGGCGCCAGCGTACAGCGCGACCGGCAAGAAGAGCCACAGCCTCGTGCGCGCGATCACCTGGGCAGCGAGATCGTCGAGGTCCGTCGCGGTGCGTTTCGCCACGGCGCCGATCACGCGGGAAGCTGTGTAGCGGACGACCGCGAGCGCAAGCATGGCGGCAACGAGCAGCAGACCCGCTATAGCCAAGTCGTAGAGCGTGTTGGCGCGCCAGGCCTCGTAAAGCCACTTCATGACGGCCGCGTCCGCGATGCGTTGGTGAAAAGCGGTGTGAAAGCCGGGGCAAACGGAATCGCTGCCCGCATTATGCTCTGGATGAACGCGATGATGGAGATCCCTCCTGTGTTATCACAGCCACGCCCTCGGCAGAATCGCTTTCGCGGCCCGCGGGGTGATGCTGGCTCTTATGGCGAGCTGGATGATACCGCGCTGACCGTTGTGGGACAGCATATCGCCAAAAAGTTCCCAGGGACGGAACGGCTAGTTCAATGTCATACGTCGCCCTCGCGGCGAACGCGCGCGAGGAGGGCCACCGGAAAAATGTGGAAAAGCCGCGATGCCGGGAGCAATCTGTTGCGCTCCGCGCGGAACATTTCCCCGGTGTACACGTTACGGTAATCCCCCGCGAGGCGATCCGGGATCACGATCGCGGTATCGCCCCATGCGCGCTCACCGAGAGGCGCACCGAGCGCCGCGACTTGCCGTCCGATGAGGCGCGGCACCGCCACGAACGCGGCCTCTGCCTCACGCGCGCGGCCAAATGCGCAGATTCGCTCGGCGTGCTCGCCGCGTGTTTCGAGCGGAATGTACTCGCCGTCGGCGAAGAGCGCATGCTGCGCTCCTCTCAGCGCAAGCCCGCGCCACGTCACGTAGAGCTTGATCGCCCCGTCCTCCATCCGCTCCACGAGGCGGCGCGCTTCTTCGCTCTCCCGCACTGGATCCTGGAAACGCTGCTTGAGCGCCTCCAGCAGCTCACGGCGCTTTGCGTAATCCACCGGGCGGCGGTTGTCGGGATCGACAAGGCTATCGTCCCAGAGCTCGTTGCCCTGATAGAAATCGGGCACGCCGGGAGAAGCGATCTTGAGCGCGACCTGTGCGAGGCTGTTGAACATGCCGATCCGCGCCAGACGCTTCGCGAACGGCGCAAAGTCGACGACGAACGGGTTGCGTTCCGGGTGCGCCAGGATATCGGTGACGAAACCCCGTATCGCCGACTCGTAGTGTTCATTCGGGTTGGTCCAGCTCGTGCGCACCTTCGCCTCGCGCGCCGCCTTCAGCATGTACGCTTCGATGCGCTTGCGATACGGCGCGAGGGCCGCTTCCGTCTCCTCGCACGGCCACGTGCCGACGAGCGTCTGATAGAGCAGGTACTCGTCGTTCGCCAATGGGGCCGCTTCGCCCTCGACCAGGCGCTTGCGCCGGCGATTGAGACGCCGCCAGCGCTGCAGGCGCGCCCACCATTCCTCGGGAAACTCCGATATCGCGTCGATGCGCGCGCGCACGTCCTCCGAGCGCTTGTTGTCATGCGTCGATGTCGCGAGCATCGTGTGCCGCCAATGTCGCGCGCGGTCAAGGCTCGCATGATGGAACGCGGAAAGCGAGACGCCGAAGCAGCGCGGATTGCCGCCGACCTCGTTGAGCGAAACGAGCCGGTTGTAACGATAGAACGCGGTATCCTCGACGCCCTTCGCCGCAACCGGGGACGTTAACTGCTGCAGGCGAATGACGAAATCAAGCACTGCGGCGTGGCATGGGTCGTTCTCCGCGGTCGCAATCTCGCGTAGCATCACCCGGCTCAGGAAGTCGAAGACTTCCGGCCCCACGCTCGTGCCGCGCCGGCGCGCGAGGCCCACTGCCCATTCGATATACCGGCGGTCCTCGGCAGAGACCTCGTGGCGGATGTAGGTGCGGTAGACCGGGAAGCATGCGATGACTGCGGCGAGCGCCTCGCGCAGAGAGTTGAGCGTGTAGTCTCGCGTGTGGCGATCGGCGCGCGCTATGCGCAGCAGCCGGTTCGCCAGCACGTTGAGCTCGGCAGCGAGCGCGGTCCGCAGGATCAGGCGCTTCACCGCGTAAAGCAGCCCATCGTAGTCGGCGCGTTCGCGCACGAATGCCGCGTAGATGCGATCGAACCGCGATTCCGTGGCGGCATCGACGAAGAGCGCGTTCACGAGGTTCGCAAAGCGATAGCCAGTCGTGCCGTACACCGGCCAGTGCTCCGGCAGCCGCTCGAAATCGCCCAGGATTTTCTCGACGACGAGATAGAGCGGACGCGCCCGCGCGGCGCCGGAAACGGGCGCGCCCCGGGCCGCGCCCGCCCGTTCCTGGATGCGCGTCAAGTATTGCAGCGGATCGTACAGGCCGTCGACATGGTCGATGCGCACGCCTTCGATCTTTCCTTCCGCGAGGAGCCGAAAGAGCAAGCGATGCGTGGACTCGAAGACGCGCTCGTCTTCCATGCGCAGCGCGGCGAGGTCGTTGATGTCGAAGAAGCGGCGATAGTTGATCTCGTCCGAGGCGACGCGCCAGTAAGCAAGCCGGTACGGCTGGCTCTCGAGCAGCAGATGGAGCGCATCGAACGCGTCCACACGGCCCGAGATGCCGTTCAGCTCCCGCACCGCCTCCTCGATGCAGGAAGCGACCTCGGCGCTGCGCTCGCACAGACGCGCGAGCTGCCGCTTGTGCACTTCCTTGTCGCGCTGCCGTTCCGCGATTTCCTCGCGCGAGGCAGCGTTGCATCCCGGCAGATGGCCGAAGGCCGTAACGAGCGCCTGGTATTCCGCCGCGAGGCCTCCCCGCTCCTTCAGCCTGTGTTCCGCGCGGTGCGGATTGAAGGCGAGGATCAGCGGGTACCGTGCCGGATCGATGGGAAAGCGATGCTGGTAGTAGAAAGCGCTGAAAGCACCGCTCGCGGTGTCGAAGCGCAGCTCAATCTCGCCGCGCTCGAGCACGGCGCCGTAGTGGTCGCCGAGCACCGGCACCAGCACTTTGCCGTGCAGCACAGCCTGTGGCGACTCCCAGTCGATGTCGAAATAGGCCGCAAATTCCGACGCGGGGCCGTTTTCCAGCACATCGAGCCACCAGCCGTTATCCGCCCCCATGACGCCCATGTGATTGGGGACCATGTCGACGATCTGTCCCATGCCGTGCTGATGGAGCACGTCGACGAAACGCTCGAAATCGGCTGGGCTGCCGATCTCGGGATTGAATGCGTTGTGGTCGACGATGTCGTAGCCGTGCATGCTTTCCGGCCGCGCGCTGAAGTACGGCGAAGCGTAGCAGTGGCTGATCCCCAGCTCCCGCAGATACGGCACAAGCTCCGCGGCGTGCGAGAAGGTGAACGAGCGGCTGAACTGAAGGCGGTAGGTCGCGCCCGGAATGCGGGTCTCGATGCGTCGCGCTTCCTCGCGCGGGATGGGAGCCGCCCCGCGCTCGGCGAGCACGGCTTCCGCGAGCCCCGTGAATCGTGTATCCGCGCGCCAGTGTTCGAGTGCGACGGAAACCCGGTGCCGCCAGTTGGGATACTGGTCGTTCGTCGTCCCCGGCACGTTGATCTGTTCGAGCTGCCCGAAAACATCCTCCGGCTGCACCATGAATAGCCAGCATGGCGTGCGCGCGAGAAAGCGATGGACCGCGAGCATGAGCTCGACACTCATGTCGGGAGCGGAGACCGGATCCGGCGTCATGCCAGGAGGGAGCAGCCCTTCGCGTTCCAGCGCGACGAGCAGATGCGCGCGCGCCTGGGCGCGATCGAGCAGTTGCCGCTCGCGCAGCGATTCGTCCGGATAGAGACCGAGCCGCGTGCGTAGATCGAGGTCCCGCCCGAGCCAGAACGCGCGGAGCGGCGGGAGATCGTGCGTGCTGACGGCAGCAAGCGCCTGCGGCGGATATTTCACCGGCGGCGTGAAAGCGCCATCCGGTTCGCGCTGGAAATAGAGCAACCGATAGGACAGGATGTGGGCGTCTTTCAACCGCTCGGGCAGCCCTTCGGGCAGCGTGCCGAGATCTTCGCCGATGACCATGCATTGGTTGCGCGCGCTCTCCAGCGCGAGCACGCCGAAAAGGTCGTCGACGGGATAACGCACGTATCCGCCCTTGTCGGCACGAACGCCCGCGGGCACCCAGAACTGGCGCACGAGCCCCATCACGTGATCGATACGCAATGCGCCTGCATGGCGCATGCTCGCGCGAAGGAGCGCCGCGAACGGCGCATACGCCGCCTCGCGCAGCCGCTCGGGCAGGAGCGGCGGAATGCCCCAATCCTGTCCGTTCGGCGCTAACTCGTCGGGCGGGGCGCCGATGTGCACGTTGTCGGCATAGAGCGCATGCTGGCCCCACGTCTCCGCGCCGCCCGGATCGGCGCCCACAGCGAGATCGAGGTAGATGCCCACACCGAGATGAAGCTCCAGCGCACGGCGTCCCGCGGCGCCGAGCTGCTCATCGGCGTTCCACTGCAGGTAGTCGTAGTACTCGATGCGATCAACATGCTCGCGCGCAAACTGCTCGACCGCCGGCGAATCGGGGTCGCGATATTCGTGCGGCCACGCGCGCCAGCCCCACGCGGATTTGTCCCGCGCATAAAGCTCGTCCTGCAGTGCATAGAACAGCGAGCCGAGGCGCAGCGCCATGCCGCCCGCGTGCTGAAACGCCCGAAAAGCGCGCGCGCGCTCCGTCCCGCCCGCGAGATGCCGCTCCCGGAAACTTGCATAGAGCAGCTCCAGCACCTGGCGCTTCAGACCCGCGACGCGCGTATAGTCCACGAGCTCGGCCCTGCGCAACGCTCGCAGCGTATCCTGGAACGAGCGGTTTTCGGCGCGCTCACCCGCCGCATTGCATTCGGTGAAATCCGCAATGCGCTCGGGATCGATATAGAGCACGTTCAGCAGCAGGCGGCTCGAGGGGCTGTACGGGCTCGCATGCTCCGGTGCATGGGGAAAGAGCGCGTGCAGCGGATTGACGCCGACGACGCTCGCGCCGGAGTCGGCGGCGATTTCGACGAGCTTGGAGAGATCGGTGAAGTCGCCCATGCCCCAATTGCGGTTCGATCGCACGCCGTAGAGGTTCACGACCGGCCCCCACAGCCTCGTCTGCCGCACCGCCTCTGGCAGATAGCACCGCTGCGGAGTGACGATCAGCGCCATCGCCGCATGCGGTGCGGACGACTCTTCCGGCGCCCACAATTCGAGGCGATGGTAGCCGTACGAGGGGAACCGCTCGATGCCGAGCCTGAACGAGGCATACAGCACGTCGTCGATCCGGCGCTCTCCCGTGCGCTCGGCTTCGCCGGGGCTGAAGCGCGTGGAAGTCCGATCGCCCTCTTCCGTCGCGAGCACGCACTCGAAGCTTCGACCCGAGAAATCGACCGGCAGTCTTACATCGATCTCGATCGGCCCGGCAGGCTCGCGCACAACGCGAACAGAAGGCAGCACCTGGCGCCAGGCTTGCGCTTCGCGTTCCTCGAGTGCGCGCTCGATGTCCGCATCCGAGGCGACCTTGGTCCCCATGGCCTCGAGCAAGGCAAGCCGCGTGTCCTCCGGCACGGCGCGCTCCCGGCCCCATGCATCACGATAACTCGATTCGATCCCGCAGCTGGCGCATAGGCGGTCGAGCAATGCCGGATTCATGGCCTCGTGGCGCTCGCCAGCGACCAGATCACCGACCACGCCGGCAAGCAACCTTCTGCCGCGGGCCGTGCGGCCTCGTCAGGCGCCACATAGAACGGCTTGCCCGCCATCGGCGCGACGCGCGCAAGCGCCTCGCCGCTCAAGTTGGCGTGAGCGGCGAGGCGGCCGCCATCCTTCAGCCCCCATTCGAGTCGTAGCGCGCGCGGGCCGATGGCGTCGTAGGTCGCGCTGCCGGCCATGATCTGCCGGAAGCGCGGAACGATTTCACGATGGCGCACTTCGAGGAGCCCGCGGAAGAAATCGTGCCATGCCGCGTGGCGATCCTTGCGCAGCGCCTCCCAGTCGATGACGGCCGCGGCGAACGTGGATTCGGCATTGGGATCGGGAATCGATTCGATCGCGCCGGCATCGCGGAAGCGGGCAAACGATGCGAATTCCCTGCGCCGGCCGTTCGTCACGGCCTGTGCGAGCTCGCCCTTGAAATCGCAGAAAAACGGGAAGGGCTGCTCGCAGCCGAACTCTTCGCCCATGAAGATCATGGGGATCGAGGGCGCGAGGAGCATCTGCGCTTTTCCGGCGCGCAACGCCTCCGCGCTCGCGAGCGCGGTGATGCGTTCGCCGAAGGCGCGGTTGCCGATCTGGTCGTGATTCTGCAGGAAGACGACGAAAGCCCAAGGGTCGAGGTGCCCGGACGGCTCTCCGCGCTCCCGGCCGCGATAGGGCGAGCTTTCCCCCTGATAGGCGAAGCCCTCTGCGAGCGTGCGTCCGAGGTGGCGCTCGGGCGCGTGAGCGTAGTCGGCGTAGTATCCGTCGCGCTCTCCGCTCAGCAGCACGTGGAGCGCGTGGTGCACATCGTCATTCCACTGCGCGTCGTACCAGCGGGCCGCGCCCTCTTCCGCGCGCGCAAGGTAGCGCGCCGCGTTGTCGTCGTTCTCGAGCACGAGATGCACGTGCCGGGCGCGGCCCAGCCCGCGCCGCACGGTCTCCGCAAGCTCGACCAGGATATGTGGATCCGAATCGTCGTAGACCGCGTGCACCGCATCGAGGCGCAGCCCGTCGAAGTGAAATTCCTCGAGCCAATAGAGCGCATTGTGGATGTAGAAGTCGCGCACCACGCGGCTGCCTTCGCCGTCGAAATTGATCGCCGCGCCCCACGGCGTCGCGTGCCGCCTGGAAAAGAAGAAGTCGGGCGCGTAGACGTACAGATAATTGCCCTCGGGACCGAAATGGTTGTAGACGACGTCGAGGAGAACCGCGAGACCGAGCCCGTGCGCGACGTCGATCAGGCCCTTGAGGTCGTCGGGACTGCCGTAACGGCTGTCGGGTGCAAAGGGCAGCACCCCATCGTAGCCCCAGTTGCGGCTCCCGGGAAAATCCGCCACAGGCATGAGCTCCACCGCGGTCACGCCAAGGTCGCGCAGGTACGGCAGGCGTTGCGCCGCCGCCTGGAACGTGCCCTCGCGGGTGAATGCACCGACATGAAGCTCGTAGAGCACGATCTCGCTCCATGGGCGTCCACGCCAACCGCCATCGCTCCATTCGTAAGCGTGAGGGTCGATCACCTCGCTTGGACCGTGAACGTCTCCCGGCTGATACCGGGACGCGGGATCCGGCGCTTCGATCTTTCCGTCGATGCGGTAGCGGTAGCGCGATCCGGGGCGGGCCTCGGGCCGGCGGACCTCGAACCAGCCGTCCGCCAATCGATTCATCTCCATCGCGCGGCGCGCGGGGGACACGAGCTCGAGCTCGACGCGCGACGCCTGGGGCGCCCACAAGCGGAAGCGCACGCCGTCCGCGTCCGCTTGAGCGCCGAAGGGCATCACGTGGCGGCGCTTCATTGCTGCGCGCGCTTCTCCGAGGCCGTGTCGCGCACGAAGACGAGCATCGAGCGGGCGATCGCCCTGATCTTCGCCCCCGGCCTGCACGATCTGTCCGGGCGGTCCGCGGCCCCGTCGCTCGAATCGGCGAGGACGGTCCAGCGCGCTTCGCCATTGTGCGAAGGCAGGGTAAAGGTGACGTCCTGCTCGGATGCGTTCATGAACATGAGAAAGGTGTCGTCGGGTTCCTGCTCGCCGCGCGCCGTCAGATGGGTGAGGCCCGCCTCCCCGGACAATAGCACCATGAGCGCCTTCGCATGCGAATTGGCCCAGTCGGCGTCCGTCATCTCCGCGCCATCGGGACGCAGCCAGGTGACGTCCTTCACGTTCGTGCCCGGGATCGTCTTGCCGTAGAAGAAGCGGCTGCGATGGAACACGATATGCTCGCGCCGCAGCCGGATGAGCCGCCGGGTGAATTCGAGGAGCGCCTTGCCTTCGTCGTCGATGCCCGCCCAGTCGATCCAGCTCAATTCATTGTCCTGGCAGTAGGCGTTGTTGTTGCCGCGCTGCGTGCGTCCGAATTCGTCTCCGGCAAGCAGCATGGGCACGCCCTGCGACAGCAGCAGCGTTGCGAGGAAGTTCCGCACCTGGCGCCGCCGCAGCTTGCGCACTTGCGGGTCATCGGTTTCGCCCTCGATGCCGCAGTTCCAGCTGTGGTTGTTGTCGTTGCCGTCGCGGTTGCCTTCCTTGTTCGCTTCGTTGTGCTTGCTGTTGTAGGAGACCAAGTCGCGCAGCGTGAACCCGTCGTGCGCGGTGACGAAATTGATGCTTGCCCACGGGCGCCGGCCGCGGCGGTTGTAGATGTCCGCGGAGCCCGAGAACCGGGAGGCGAAACCCGCGAGCTGCGACTCGTCGCCTTTCCAGCAGCGGCGCACCGTATCCCGATACTGATCGTTCCATTCCGACCAGCCGGGAGGGAAATTGCCGACCTGGTAGCCGCCCATGCCGGTGTCCCAGGGTTCGGCGATCAGCTTGGCGCACGACAGCTCCGGGTCCTGCGCGACGGCGTCGAGAAAGCCCGCGTGCTCGCTGTATTCGCCGTTGGTCCGTGCGAGTGTCGTCGCAAGATCGAAGCGGAAGCCGTCCACGCGCATTTCCCGGTACCAGTAGCGCAGCGAATCGGTCACCATCCGCAGCACGCAAGGGTGGCGCAGCTCGAGCGCGTTGCCGGTGCCGGTGAAGTCGTTGTAGTAGCGGAGCTGATCGGTCTGATGATAATAGGTGCGGTTGTCGATTCCGCGAAACGAGAGCGTGGGCCCCATTTGATTGCCCTCGGCGGTGTGGTTGTAAACCACGTCGAGGATCACTTCGATGCCCGCGTCGTGCATGAGCTGCACGAAAGTCTTCACCTCGTTCACGCCGCCCTTGCCGAGATACTCGGGATGCGGCGCGAAGAATCCGATGGAGTTGTAGCCCCAGTAGTTGCGAAGGCCGCGCTCGATCAGATGCCGGTCGTGCAGGAAGGCGTGCACCGGCAACAGCTCCACGTCCGTCACGCCCAGCTCCTGCAGGTACTGCACGACTGGCGCGGCCGACAGGGCCGCGAACGTGCCGCGCATCGCTTCCGGCACGTCGTCACGCCGCATCGTGAAGCCTTTCACGTGCATTTCGTAGATGATCGTCTCATGCCAGGGCCGCTGCGCCGGGCGGTCGCGGCCCCAGGTGAAAGCAGGATCGATCACCTGGCACTTCGGCATGTACGGCGCGCTGTCTCGCTCGTCGAACGAGAGGTCCTCTTCCGGCGCCCCGACGCGGTAGCCGAACAGCGCATCGTGCCAGCGGATATGTCCGACCAGCGATTTCGCGTAAGGATCGATGAGCAGCTTGTGAGGATTGAAGCGATGCCCGGCCTTGGGCTCGTACGGGCCGTACACCCGGTAGCCGTAGAGCTGGCCGGGGCGCACGTCGGGGAGGTAGCCGTGCCAGACCTCGTGCGTGTACTCGGGAAGCGCGATGCGCGCGATCTCCTTCTCGCCCGCATCATCGAACAGGCACAGCTCCACTTTCTCCGCGTGCGCGGAGAAGAGCGCAAAATTGGTGCCCGCGCCATCCCAGGTCGGGCCGAGCGGATTCGGCAGGCCGGGCCACAACCGTATGTTTTGCATGCTCGATCTCCAGCCGTTCCTCAGAGCGAGGCGGCACCGCGTCGAGGCGGGAATACGTTGGAATTCATGACTGTGACAACCGAAACCGGGAAGTGATCGCGCTCGCCGCGAAATTACGGGGACGTCCTGGCCGTCCCCGAGGTTTCGGTGAGAAGCGCAATCGAGCGTGAGAGCACGCGATACTTCTCTCCCGATTGCCAGCGGCGGCTCGCCCACTCGTCGTCGCGGGCCGTATCGAAAACGCTGCCCCAGCTGCCCTGCAGGCGAAAGCGCGGCAGGAGAAACTCGACGTCCGTCTCGCCTCCATTGGCAAGGAGCAGGAAATCGTCGTCGGTGGCGCGCCGGCCGCGCGACCCCGGCCAGTCGATGTCCACGCCGCAGAAGTACACGCCGAGCGAGCGCAGCGCCGGATCGTTCCAGTGCGCTTCGGCCATCTCCTGCCCGTCGGCGCCGAACCACACGATATCCTTCACGTTCCACCCGTGGACCTCGTGCCCGCGGAAAAAGCGGCTCCTGCGGAACACCGGATGGCGGCGGCGAAATGCGATCAACCGCCGCACGAACGCCAGCATTTTTTCCCCGCCGTTCGCAAGATTCCAGTCCACCCAGCTCGTTTCGTTGTCCTGGCAGTACGGATTGTTGTTGCCCCCCTGCGTGCGTCCCAGCTCGTCCCCGGCGAGCAGCATCGGCACGCCCTGCGAGAGAAAAAGCGTCGCGAGCAGGTTGCGCTTCTGGCGCTCGCGCAGCGCCAGCACGTCGGGATCCTCGGTCGGACCCTCAACGCCGCAGTTCCAGCTGAGATTGTGATTGTCCCCGTCCGTGTTGCCAGCGAAATTCGCCTCGTTGTGCTTTTCGTTGTAGCTCACGAGGTCGTGGAGCGTAAACCCGTCGTGCGAGGTGACGAAGTTGACGCTCGCGCGCGAGCCGCGCCCGCTGTGGCGGTAGAGGTCGCTCGAACCAGTGAGGCGAAAAGCGAGCTGGCCGATCGTGCCCGGGTCGCCTTTCCAGAAGCGGCGCACGGTATCGCGGTAATGGCCGTTCCACTCCGACCACCCCACGGGAAAGTTTCCGAGCTGATAACCGCCCTCGCCGAGATCCCAGGGTTCGGCGATGAGCTTCACGCGGGAGAGCACCGGGTCCTGGTGGATAATGTCGAAAAACGCGCCGAAACGATCAACCGCATGCTGCTCGCGGCCCAGTGCGGGAGCGAGATCGAAGCGGAAGCCGTCGACGTGCATGTCCACCACCCAGTAGCGCAGGCTGTCCATGATCAATTGCAGCACGCGCGGGTGCATCGTATTGAGCGTATTGCCGCAGCCGGTATAGTCCATGTAGTGGCGGCGATCGTGCGCGACGAGGCGGTAATAGGAAGCGTTGTCGAGGCCGCGGAACGAGAGCGTCGGACCGAGGTGGTTGCCTTCGCCGGTGTGGTTGTAGACCACGTCGAGGATGACCTCGATGCCGGCCGCGTGCAGCGTTTTCACCATGGTCTTGAATTCGCTGATATCGCCCGAAGAGCAGTAGCGCATCTCCGGCGCGAAGTAGCCGATGCTGTTGTAGCCCCAGTAGTTCTTGAGGCCATGGCTTACCAGGTGGCGCTCGTCCACGAACCAGTGCACCGGCATCAACTCGACTGCGGTGATGCCGAGCCGCTGCAGATAGTCGATGACGGGCGCGCTCGCGAGCGCGGCGAAAGTGCCGCGAAGCTTCCGCGGCACGTCGGGATGGTGCATGGTGAACCCCCTCACGTGCAGCTCGTAGATGATGGTATCGGTCCACGGCGTACGCGGCGGGCGGTCGTCACCCCAGGTGAACGCGGTATCGACGATTTTGCACTTCGGCATTCCGGCGTGGCTGTCTCGCCGGTCGAAGGACAGATCCTCGCGCGCGCTGTTGACGCGGTAGCCGAAGAGCGCATCGCTCCAGCGCACCACTCCCGCGCTCGCCTTGGCGTAGGGATCGATGAGGAGCTTGTGCGGGTTGAAGCGATGCCCCTGCTCGGGCGCGTACGGCCCGTACACGCGGTAGCCGTAGAGCAGCCCCGGACGCGCCTCCGGCAGGTAGCCGTGCCATACCTGGTCGGTGCGTTCCGGCAGGGCGATGCGCTCGGTCTCGCGCCGTCCCTGCGGGTCGAACAGGCAGAGCTCGACTTTCTCGCCGTGCTCGGAGAAGAGCGCGAAATTGACGCCCTGCCCGTCCCATGTTGCGCCGAGCGGATAGGGGGCGCCGACCCACACCGCCGTCATGTGCGCTCGCTCCCCGGCATGCCCTAGCGGCGGTTCGTGTCCCGGTCGCTCGGCCACCAGCGCTCGAGGAGCTGCGCGACCTTGGCTTGGCTCCCCAGCCCGAACGCGAGCGCCAGCGCGAATACCGCGCCGGCGAGGATGATGAGGAAGCTCAGCCGCACGATTTCGCCGCCGACTTCGACCTGCTCGAGGGCGATCAGCACGACGAACGTCATGATGGCGTACTGGGCGAGATTGCCGAGGAGCTCCGCGTCCTGGATGCCGACGTTCCTGCAGTAGGTCATCACCGTGCCGCCGACAAAACGCGCGAAATAGGCGCCGAAAGCGAGGATGAGGAGCGCGACGATCACCTTCGGCACGAAGAGCACGACCTGCCGCAGGAGATCGGTGATGTAAGTCAGGCCCAGGCTGTTGAACGCAATGACGAGCGCGGCGAAGATCACGAGCCAATAGATAAGCAGCCCGAAGATCTCGGTGGTATCGCTCTGCACTCCGCCCTGCCGCAAGAAGCCATCCATCCCGGCGCGCTCCGTGAGCACGTTGAAGTTGATCGCGCGCAAGGCTCTCGCGATGGTGAACCGCGCGAGCTTCGCGAGCATCCACCCCGCGATAAGCACCACCACGGCGAGCGCGAGCTTGGGCAGGAAGTGCCCAATCTGCACGAGGAAAACCCGCACCGGTTCCAGCAACATGTCTACCCTGTCCATGCAAGCCTCCTGTTCATCTCCCGTGCAAATCGTTACACCCCCGTCCACGGCGCTGGCGCGGGAGGCGACGAAGGGACGAGCGCAACACGACGCCCGTCACCCGATCGCCGCCAGTATGCCCTGCAGCGGGATGGCGACCCAACCCGGCCGGTTCGCGAGCTCGTAGCGCAGCTCGTAGAGCGCCTTCTCCAGCTCGAAGAGCTCGAGGAGGCCGCGCACGTCGGCGAGCGACTCGAAGAGCCCCAACTGCCGCGCGGACTGCTCGTACGCCGCGAGATATTCGCGCCGCGCCTGGCGCTCCCACTCCGACACGAGCGGCGCGAGGAGCTCGTCGTCCTCGTGCCCGCGCAGCGCCGCGCGCATCGCGGTCCATCGCGCGTAATTGAACGAGCGCAGCATCCCTGCAACGTCGCGCAGCGCCGAGTGCTTCGTACGGCGCTCCTCGAAGGTGCGGCCCGGCTCGCCCTCGAAATCGCTGATCAGGAAATCGTTCTTCGTGAGCAGCACCTGCCCCAGATGAAAATCGCCGTGATGCCGCGTCTTGAGAACGCGCGTGCTCGCGAGTGCGCAGGCGTCGATGCGCGACATGAGCCTGTCGCGTGTCGCGATGAGCGTGCGCGCATCGGTGCGCGGCGGAAGGGTGAGCTCGCTCAGGCGGTGTGCCAGAAGCTCGAGCGTCGCTGCCGCCTCCTCGCGCACGCGGCTCTTCCAGCGCGCGAGATCCTCTTCGGTGACCGGCTCCGGGTCGAACGCGGGGTTGCCGGTGCGGGTTGCAAACGCGCGGTGCAGCTCTGCGGTGCGCAGTGCCAGCGTGCGGATGAGCGCAAGGTACGCCCCGTGCACGTCTTCGGGCGGCGGCTCCGCTACACTGCGCCATTGCTCGAGAAAGCGCTCGAGATAATCGAGCGTGTAGCTCCAGCCATCGCCCTGGTTCGCGACGTACGCCTGAAGGAGCACCAGGGTCGAGACCACGCCTTCGTCGGACACATGATCGAGCGACCCGGCGACCGGCGCGCAGTGCGGAAAGCGCACGACCTCGGTGAGAAAAGTGCCGATCTCGACTTCCGGGTTGACGCCGGGACGCAATCGCCGGTAGCCCTTCAGGAAAAGTTGGTCTGCGATATTGACGATGGTATTGCTGCTCTGCGCCTGGGGACGGCCGACCGGCAGGCTATCGACATTGCCGCCCGCGATATCCTTGAAAATGCGGGTCGGACGGAAGTAGAAACTGCCCTGCGCACCCGCCACTTCGATGGCGTTGCCGACCGCCTTCACCAGCGCGCGGCAGAACGCTTCGTCGGCGAAGGCATCGCCCAGCACGCCGATATTCGCCTGCTGGCGCACCTTCGCCACCGTGGCGGGCGCGAGCGCGCGCATGCGCTCCTCGTCGGTGTCCTCCCACGCTAGCGACAGCGGCATGAAATAGCTGCTCGTCTCGGCCCCGCCTTCCACCGTGAGCAGCGCCAGCAGCCATTTGGTGCCCGATTCCCATAGCACGTAATCGGCGAGCGCGGCGCGCTCGAGCTTCTCGCCTTTCGCCGCGTACCAGCGCTGCGACTCGAGATAACGCGGCAGCGCGCGGGTCTCCAGCTGTTCGCGCGTCTTCTCGGCGAGCCCGATGCGCCACGGCACGACGTGATCGCGGAAGAAGCTGAACCATCCGTCGAACAGCACGAGCACCGGCAGGTCCTCGGGCGCGAGGCGCTCCTCATGCCAGCTCGGCGCTTCGACATCGGCTGCGAGGCGGAACCAGTAAAATCCGTGCTTGGGCAACGTCAGCATGTACGGCAGCGCGCCTATCGGCGGAAAAACCGTGCGCCCGAGAAGCTCCACCGGCGCCCGTCCGCGATAGCGCGCGAGGTCGAGCTCCACCGGCTGGGCGGACCGCCCCAGATTCGCCACGCACAGGATCGACTCGTCGCCCAGCTCGCGCAGGTAAGCGAGCACTTTGCGATTGCCGGGGCGCAGAAACACGAGCTTGCCGCGCCCGAACGCCTGGCTCTCCTTGCGCACGGCGAGCATGCGCTTCATCCAGTTGAGCAGTGACGAGGGATCGCGCAGCTGCGCTTCGACGTTCACCGCCTCGTAGCCGTACATCGGATCCATGATCGGAGGCAGATACAGGCGCTGCGGATCCGCGCGCGAAAACCCCGCGTTGCGGTCCGGCGTCCATTGCATGGGCGTGCGCACCCCGTTGCGATCGCCGAGGAAGATGTTGTCCCCCATTCCGATCTCGTCGCCGTAGTAGATGATGGGCGAGCCCGGCATGGAGAGGAGCAGGCTGTTC
>CAMPGR010000011.1 GCA_946885605.1 uncultured Pseudomonadota bacterium | reverse complement strand
CATCGCGGCGTTCTCGGCCGGCAGCCCGAACGCATCCCAGCCCATCGGCTGCAGCACGTTGCAACCCTTCATGCGGTGATAGCGGGCGAGCACGTCGCCGATCGTGTAGTTCCTCACGTGCCCCATGTGCAGCTTGCCCGAGGGGTAGGGGAACATCGAAAGGCAGTAGTACTTCGGCCTGTCCGGGTCCTCCACGGCACGAAACGCGTCCTTATCCTCCCAGTATTGCTGGGCATCGCGTTCGATCACGTGGGGGTTGTAGCGCGGCTGCATGGGTTGGAGAAAAGAACCAATTATAACTGCATCCTGCGAGAAGCCTCAGTTGAGGGCGCGATGCTTCGCCGCGTTATTCTCTTGCCTCCCGAATGTTCTCTTCGATTCCTCGCTCACGATTTCTCGCGAAGGCGCTGGTCGATACTCTATAATCCGGCGTGACTCAGCAAGCCGAACGCATGTCCTCCAGTTTCCTTTCCGGGCTCAACGAACAGCAGCTCGAGGCCGTCACCCTTCCCCACCAATCCGCTCTCGTCCTCGCCGGCGCCGGCAGTGGCAAGACGCGCGTGCTCACCACGCGCATCGCCTGGCTCATCCAGACCGGGCAGATAAGTCCTCAGGGCTTGATCGCGGTGACCTTCACCAACAAGGCGGCGAAGGAGATGCTCACGCGGATCACCGCGATGCTGCCCATCAATACCCGCGGGATGTGGGTCGGCACCTTCCACGGCTTGTGCAACCGGCTGCTGCGCACGCACCATCGCGAGGCGGGGCTGCCGCAGCTCTTTCAGATCCTCGACACCCAGGACCAGCTTGCGCTGATCAAGCGGCTCATGAAGGCGCTCAATATCGACGAGGAGCGCTATCCGCCGCGGCAGGCGCAGTGGTACGTCGCGGGCAACAAGGAGGAAGGGCGGCGCTCGCAGGACGCCGAAGTCTACGATGACTTCACACGCCGGATGCAGGAGTTCTATGCGGCCTACGACGAGCTTTGCCAGCGCGAGGGCGTGGTCGATTTCGCCGAGCTGCTGTTGCGCTCGTACGAGCTTCTGTCGCGCAATGCGCTGCTGCGCGAGCATTACGCGCGTCGCTTCCGCCATGTCCTCGTCGACGAGTTCCAGGACACGAACCGCTTGCAGTATCGCTGGCTCAAGTTGCTGGCGGGCTCGCCACCCCTCCGCGCGGACGAGACCGCCCCTCCGGCAACGGGAGGCGAGAGCACGCCCGGGTCGGTGATTTTTGCGGTCGGGGACGACGATCAGTCGATCTACGCGTTTCGCGGCGCCTCTGCCGCGAACATGCACGACTTGCAGCGCGAGTTCGGAATCGAGCGCGTGATCCGGCTGGAGCAGAACTACCGTTCGCACGGCCACATCCTCGATGCGGCCAACGCGCTCATACGCCACAATCGCAAGCGTCTCGGCAAGAACCTGTGGACCTCCGACGGCAAGGGTGAGCTGCTGCGCGTGTATGAGGCGCCGACCGATCTGGACGAGGCGTCGTTCATCGTCGACGAGGTGAAGGCGCTCAACGCAGACGGCGTTGCGCTCCATGCGATCGCGGTGCTCTACCGTTCCAATGCGCAGTCGCGCGTGCTCGAGCACGCGCGACTGCGCATTGGAACGGTAGAGCACCGCGATCGCATGGAGCGCAACGCCGTCTGCGTTGAGCGCCTTCACCTCGTCGACGATGAACGACGCCTCGTCCAGATCGGTCGGCGCCTCATACACGCGCAGCAGCTCACCCTTGCCGTCGGAGGTCCACAGGTTCTTGCCGAGACGCTTGCGATTGTGGCGTATGAGCGCGTTGGCCGCATCGAGGATGTGGCCGTGCGAACGGTAGTTCTGCTCCAGCCGGATCACGCGCTCGATTCCGAACTCGCGCTGCAAGTCGTGCATGTTCGCGGCAGAGGCGCCGCGAAACGCGTAGATCGACTGATCGTCGTCCCCGACCGCAAAAATCACCGACCCGGGCGTGCTCTCGCCTCCCGTTGCCGGAGGGGCGGTCTCGTCCGCGCGGAGGGGTGGCGAGCCCGCCAGCAACTTGAGCCAGCGATACTGCAAGCGGTTCGTGTCCTGGAACTCGTCGACGAGGACATGGCGGAAGCGACGCGCGTAATGCTCGCGCAGCAGCGCATTGCGCGACAGAAGCTCGTACGAGCGCAACAGCAGCTCGGCGAAATCGACCACGCCCTCGCGCTGGCAAAGCTCGTCGTAGGCCGCATAGAACTCCTGCATCCGGCGTGTGAAGTCATCGTAGACTTCGGCGTCCTGCGAGCGCCGCCCTTCCTCCTTGTTGCCCGCGACGTACCACTGCGCCTGCCGCGGCGGATAGCGCTCCTCGTCGATATTGAGCGCCTTCATGAGCCGCTTGATCAGCGCAAGCTGGTCCTGGGTGTCGAGGATCTGAAAGAGCTGCGGCAGCCCCGCCTCGCGATGGTGCGTGCGCAGCAGCCGGTTGCACAAGCCGTGGAAGGTGCCGACCCACATCCCGCGGGTATTGATGGGCAGCATCGCGGTGATCCGCGTGAGCATCTCCTTCGCCGCCTTGTTGGTGAAGGTCACCGCGATCAAGCCCTGAGGACTTATCTGCCCGGTCTGGATGAGCCAGGCGATGCGCGTGGTGAGCACGCGCGTCTTGCCACTGCCGGCGCCGGCGAGGACGAGAGCGGATTGGTGGGGAAGGGTGACGGCCTCGAGCTGCTGTTCGTTGAGCCCGGAAAGGAAACTGGAGGACATGCGTTCGGCTTGCTGAGTCACGCCGGATTATAGAGTATCGACCAGCGCCTTCGCGAGAAATCGTGAGCGAGGAATCGAAGAGAACATTCGGGAGGCAAGAGAATAACGCGGCGAAGCATCGCGCCCTCAACTGAGGCTTCTCGCAGGATGCAGTTATAATTGGTTCTTTTCTCCAACCCATGCAGCCGCGCTACAACCCCCACGTGATCGAACGCGATGCCCAGCAATACTGGGAGGATAAGGACGCGTTTCGTGCCGTGGAGGACCCGGACAGGCCGAAGTACTACTGCCTTTCGATGTTCCCCTACCCCTCGGGCAAGCTGCACATGGGGCACGTGAGGAACTACACGATCGGCGACGTGCTCGCCCGCTATCACCGCATGAAGGGTTGCAACGTGCTGCAGCCGATGGGCTGGGATGCGTTCGGGCTGCCGGCCGAGAACGCCGCGATGGCGAACAACGTGCCGCCGGCCAAGTGGACCTACGACAACATCGCGTACATGAAGCGGCAGCTGAAGTCGCTCGGCTTTGCGATCGACTGGAGCCGCGAGCTCGCCACCTGCCGCCCCGACTACTATCGCTGGAACCAGTGGCTGTTCCTGCGCATGCTCGAGCGCGGGCTCGTGTACAAGAAAAGCGGGGTCGTGAACTGGGACCCGGTCGACCAGACCGTGCTCGCCAACGAGCAGGTCATCGACGGGCGCGGCTGGCGCACCGGCGCGCCGGTGGAAAAGCGCGAGATCCCGATGTACTACATGGCGATCACGCGCTACGCCGAGGAGTTGCTCGCCGCGCTCGACCGGCTGCCCGGCTGGCCGGAACGCGTGCGCGCCATGCAGGCGAACTGGATCGGCAAAAGCTACGGCGTGCGCTTCGCCTTCACATATGACTTGACCGATCCGGTCAACTCTTCTCACCTTCCCCCTCACGGGGAAGGCCGGGATGGGGGTGGGGATCCGAGAAAGGGGAAACTGTGGGTCTTCACCACCCGCGCCGACACCATCATGGGCGTCACCTTCGTCGCGGTCGCAGCCGAGCATCCGCTCGCGACGTACGCCGCAAACCGCGATCCGCAGCTCTCGGCGTTTGTCGAGGAATGCAAGCGCCGTTCGGTGATGGAAGCCGACCTCGCCACCATGGAAAAGAAGGGCATGCCCACCGGGCTCTACGTCACGCATCCGCTGACCGGCGAGCGCATTGAGGTATGGATCGGCAACTACGTGCTGATGAGCTACGGCGAAGGCGCGGTGATGGGCGTGCCGGCGCATGATCAGCGCGATTTCGAGTTCGCGCAGCGCTACGGACTTCCAATCAAGCCCGTTATAAGACCCGCGGACGGCGAGCTCGAGCTGCCGCTCAAGGCCGCCTACGTGGAGCACGGCGTCTGCTTCAATTCCGGCCCCTACGACGGGCTCGATTACGAGCACGCGGTGGAGGCCATCGCAGCCGACCTTAACGCGCGCGGGCTGGGCGAGAAGCAGGTGCTCTACCGGCTGCGCGACTGGGGCATTTCGCGCCAGCGCTACTGGGGCTGCCCTATCCCCATCATCCATTGTGAGGCCTGTGGCGACGTGCCCGTACCGGACGATCAGCTCCCGGTCGTGCTGCCCGAGGACTGCGTGCCTGACGGGACGGGCAATCCGCTTGCCAGGCGCGCCGACTTCGTGAACACGATCTGCCCGCGGTGCGGCCGGGCTGCGCGGCGCGAGACCGATACCATGGACACCTTCGTCGATTCGTCCTGGTACTACATGCGCTTTGCCTGCCCGGATCAGGACAAAGCGATGGTCGATGAGCGCGTCGCGTACTGGCTGCCCGTCGATCAGTACATCGGCGGAATCGAGCACGCGATCCTGCATCTGCTCTATTCGCGTTTCTGGACCAAGGTGATGCGCGATCTCGGGCTCGTCGATTTCGACGAGCCGTTCAAGAACCTGCTCACGCAGGGCATGGTGCTGAACGAGATCTTCTTCCGACGCAGCGAGAGCGGGCGCATCACTTACTACAATCCGGCGGACGTGGAAATCAAGGTCGATGACAAGGGTGCGCGCATTGCGGCGACGCTCAAGGCCGACGGCCAGCCGGTCGAGTCGGGCGGCATCGGCACCATGTCGAAGTCCAAGAACAACGGCGTGGACCCGCAGGAGCTGATCGATCACTACGGCGCCGATATCGCGCGGTTTTTCATGATGTTCACGTCCCCGCCTGAGCAGACGCTGGAATGGTCGGACAGCGGGGTGGAGGGCGCTTCGCGTTTTCTGCGGCGGCTCTGGAGCTTCGCCTACGACTTCGGCACCCGCACGGCCGGACGCGCGGAGAAAGTCTCCACCGCAGCGCTTCCCGCGCCCCTGTCCGCCGCGCGCCGCGACATCCACGCAGCGCTCAAGCAGGCGGGGTACGACATGGCGCGCCACCAGTTCAATACGGTGGCGTCGGCGGCGATGAAAATGCTGAATGCGCTGGAAGCCGCAGCGAAGGCGGAGGCGCCGCAGGAGGCGGTGCACGCGGTCGTGCGCGAGGGCCTGTCGCTGCTGTTGCGCGTGCTCTCCCCGATCACGCCGCATATCTCGCATCATCTCTGGCGCGAGCTCGATTTCGGCGAAGACATACTGGCGGCGCCATGGCCCGAGGCGGACCGGGCCGCGCTCATCGAAGAGGAGATCGATCTCGTCGTGCAGGTGAACGGCAAGCGGCGCGCCGACGTGCGCGTTCCGCGCGAAGCGGATCGCCTCACCATCGAGAAGATCGTACTCGGGCATCCGAGCGTGCAGAAATTCGTCGGCGAGCAGGCGGTAAAGAAAGTGATCGTCGTGCCGGGCCGGCTGGTGAACGTGGTGGTATGAGCCGGGTCCGGTTGCCTCGCGGTGCAGGCACGCTCGTTCTGGCATCCGTGCTGCTGATGCTGGCGTCGTGCGGCTTTCGCCTGCGCGGCGAAGCCGACTTGCCGTTCGAGACGATATACGTGCAGGGCACGCCGACCTCGCCCTTTACCATACAGCTGAAGCGCCTGATCGCCTCGGGCACCAAGGCACAGCTCGCGGATACGCCGAAGGATGCGCAGGTCGTCCTTCAGATCCTGAACGAGCGCCGGGACAAGGAGATTCTCGCGCTGTCCGGGGGCGGACGGGTGCGCGAGTACTACCTTCGCTACCACGTCACGTATCGTCTCACCGACAGCAAGCTCGCGACCGAATACATCGCGCCCACCGAAATCGTGCTCCGCCGCGAGCTTACCTACAGCGATGCCGAGGCGCTCGCCAAGGAATCCGAGGAAATGCTGCTCTTCCGCGACATGCAGGACGACGCCGCACGCCAGCTCCTCTTTCGCCTGCAAGTGGTGAAGCTCGACGTCAAGAGCTGAGCGCGCCACCCGCGTGGCAGCAATGTGGGAACGCTTTGCGCGCTCGCGAATTCACAGCTAACATCCCCAGCATCCTTCCTCTTCGCGTCCCTGGCGGCGCAAGCATGAGAATAAGCACTGAACAGTTGCCGCAGCACCTCACCCGGGAACTGAGGCCGCTCTACACGGTATTCGGCGACGAGCCGCTCCTCGCGCTGGAAGCGGGCGATCGCATCCGCACCGCTGCGCGAGGCGCCGGATATACCGAGCGTGTGGTATTGACGGTCGACTCGGGCTTCAAATGGCGCGACCTCGTAATGGCCGGCAGCGCCCAGTCCCTCTTTTCCACGCGCAAGCTGCTGGAGCTGCGCATCCCCACCGGCAAGCCGGGCGTCGAAGGCGCCGCTACACTGCAGGCCTATTGCGAAGCGCCGCCGCCCGACACCGTGACGCTCGTAGCCCTTCCCGAGATCGAGTGGCGCGCGCAGAAGTCCGCGTGGTTCGAGGCGCTTTCCAATTCCGGCGTCATCGTTGAAGCGAAAGCGATACCGCGCAAGACGCTGCCGCAGTGGATCGCGGGGCGGCTCAAGGCGCAGGCACAGGAAGCCGACGCGGAGACCCTCGACTTCATCGCGAATCGCGTCGAAGGCAATCTCATGGCCGCCTACCAGGAAGTGCGCAAGCTCGCGCTTCTCTTTCCGCCGGGGCGCATAACGTTCGACCAGGCGCGCAATGCCGTGCTCGACGTGGCCCGTTACGACGTATTCAATCTGGGCGAGGCGCTGCTCGAGGGCGAAGCGCTGCGTCTTGCGCGGATGCTCGATGGCCTCAAAGGCGAAGGCACCGCGCCGCCGCTCGTGCTGTGGGCGATGTGCGAGGAAATCCGTGCGATCGCGAAGCTGATCGCCGGCGTCGCGGCGGGGAAGTCACTGTCGATGCTGTGGCGCGAGGCGCGCATCTGGTCGACCGCGCACCAGAATCTCATGCAGCAGAACCTGAGCCGCTTCTCGCTCGCCCAGATTTCCGAGGCGTTGCGCCATGCCGCCGCGATCGATCGCATCATCAAGGGGCTTGCGAAGGGCGATCCGTGGGACGAGCTGCTCCATCTCGCCTTGAGATGCGCCCGGGGCGGCGGCGGCGCGGGTACGAATCGCGGTAGAATGGCCGCAACGCGCGGAACCCCGGCCGCACGCAGCCAGCAAGGACTGTTCTAGCGTCTTTGCCGCCCGGCATGCGGGGAGCGCGGCTACGCGCCGACGAGGGCATAGGTGGACGTACAAACTTACATGGTGAGCGTGGGTCGGCAGGCGCGCGCGGCAGCACGGCAGATCGCACGCGCGGACACCGGCGCCAAGAACCGCGCGCTCGAGGCGATGGCGGACGCCATCGTTCGCGCGGCACCCGATCTCCTCGCAGCCAACGCACGCGATCTCGAGGCGGTGAAGGAAGGGAAGCTCGATTCCGCCTCGATCGATCGTCTCACGCTCAGTAACCGCACCATTCAAGCAATGGCGGACGGCCTCGCCCAGGTCGCGGCGCTCCCCGACCCGGTGGGCGAGATCATCGGTCTCAAGTACCGCCCTTCCGGCATACAGGTGGGGCAGATGCGCGTTCCGCTCGGCGTGATCGGGATCATCTACGAGTCGCGCCCCAACGTGACAGCCGATGCGGCGGGGCTGTGCATCAAATCGGGGAACGCAGCCATCCTGCGCGGCGGGTCCGAGGCGATCCACTCGAACCAGGCGATCGCCGCGTGCGTGCACCAGGGTTTGAAGGCGGTGGGCTTGCCCGAGACCGTCGTGCAGGTCATCGAGACGACCGACCGGGCGGCGGTCGGCGAGCTCATCACCATGCAGGACTACGTCGACGTCATCGTGCCGCGCGGAGGCAAGGGGCTGATCGAGCGCCTCATGCGCGAATCGCGCATTCCGATGATCAAGCACCTCCACGGCGTATGCCATGTTTACATCGACGATCGCGCCGACTTCGACAAGGCGATACGCGTCGCCGACAATGCCAAGACACAGCGCCTCGGAACCTGCAACACCATGGAGACGCTGCTCGTCGCGCGCGGTGTAGCGGAGAAGATCCTGCCTCCACTCTGCCGCATCTACCTCGAGAAAGGCATCGAGCTGCGCGGCGACGAGACAGCGCGGCGCATCGTTCCGCAAATGAAGCCCGCGACCGAAGAGGACTGGTACACCGAGTACCTGGATGCCATACTATCGGTGCGGGTGGTGGACGACCTCGAGCAGGCGATCGAGCACATCGCGACCTACGGCTCGCAGCATACCGATGCGGTCGTCACCGAGGACTGGACGCGTGCGCGGCGGTTTCTGGCGGAGGTGGACTCCAGCTCCGTCATGGTGAACGCTTCGCCGCGTTTCGCCGACGGCTATGAATACGGGCTCGGCGCCGAGATCGGCATCTCCACCGACAAGCTGCATGCGCGCGGGCCCGTAGGTCTGGAAGGTCTCACATCTCTAAAGTACGTGGTGCTGGGCGACGGGCACATCCGCATCTGAATCGCCGGGGCGGGGTGGCTCGATTCACCGACTGGCGCTGACAGGTTCTACTCATGGCAGACACGATAGAAATCAGGGTTCCCGACATCGGGGATTTCAAGGACATTCCGGTTATCGATGTGCTCGTCAAGCCGGGCGACAGCGTGAGCAAGGAAGACTCGCTCGTCACGCTGGAATCCGACAAGGCGACGATGGACGTGCCTTCGCCGGCTGCCGGCGTCGTGAAGGCGCTCAAGGTGAAGGTCGGGGACAAGGTATCGAAGGGATCCATCATCCTTACGCTCTCGCCGAACGAGGCGGATGTCGCCGCCAAAGCGCCCGCGCCAGCGGAAGCGCCGGCCGCAAAGGGCCCGACGCCGCAACCGCCTTCCGCTCGGGCACCCGCCACGCCCCCTGCCGTAAGGGCCGGCGTCGGCGCAGGCGTCAAGCCGGACATCCACGCTGAAGTCGCCGTTCTCGGCGCGGGCCCCGGCGGTTACACCGCCGCCTTCCGTGCAGCGGATCTCGGCAAGAAAGTCGTGCTGATCGAGCGCTATCCCACCCTCGGCGGCGTGTGCCTGAATGTGGGCTGCATACCCTCCAAAGCGCTGCTCCATGTCGCGAAGGTCATTACCGAAGCGGACGAAATGGCCCATGCGGGCGTCGCTTTCGGGAAGCCCGCCATCGATCTCGCGAAACTGCGCGAATGGAAAAACGGCGTCGTCGGCAAGCTGACACGAGGCCTCGCAGGTCTCGCGCGCCAGCGTAAGGTGCAGGTCGTCGTCGGCAGAGGTGTGTTCGTGTCGCCCAACGCTATCGTGGTCGAAACCGCCGAGGGACCGAAGACCGTGGGATTCGATCATTGCATCATCGCAGCGGGTTCCAACGCGGCGCGTATTCCGGGCTTTCCCTACGAGGACCGCCGCATATTCGATTCCACCGGTGCGCTCGAGCTGCCGCAGGTTCCGAAACGGCTCCTCGTGATCGGCGGGGGCATCATCGGGCTCGAAATGGCGACCGTCTACGAGGCGCTCGGCAGCCGCATCACCGTCGTGGAAATGATGGACGGGCTCATTCCCGGCGCGGATCGTGACGTCGTGAAAGTACTCGAGAAGCGCATCGAGAAGCGCTACGAGGCCATTCTGCTCGGCACCAAGGTCGCGCGCATCGAGCCGCAGGCCGGAGGGCTGAAAGCGACCTTCGAAAGTGACAAGGCGCCCCAGGCTCAGGTCTATGACGGCGTACTGATGGCGGTGGGCCGCCGACCCAACGGGGGCGAGATCGGCGCCGAAGCGGCAGGGGTGAACGTCGATGCGCGCGGTTACATCCCGGTGGACAGGCAGATGCGCACCAATGTCGCGCACATCTACGCGATCGGCGACGTGTGCGGCGAGCCCATGCTCGCGCACAAAGCCACGCACGAGGGCAAGGTCGCGGCCGAAGTGATCGCCGGCCACAAGGCTTACTTCGATGCGCGCGCGATTCCGTCCGTTGCCTACACCGATCCGGAGATCGCGTGGATGGGGCTCACCGAAACGCAGGCGGCAGCCGACAACCTGGAGTACGACAGGGCGGTATTTCCCTGGGCGGCGAGCGGACGTGCGCTCGCAAGCGCGCGCGACGACGGCATGACAAAACTCCTCTTCGACAAATCCAGCCGGCGTCTGCTCGGCGCGGCGATCGTCGGTGTGAACGCCGGCGAGCTCGTCGCCGAAACGGTCCTTGCGCTGGAAATGGGCGCGGACATGGCGGATATCGGCCTTACGATCCACCCACACCCCACGCTGTCGGAAACCATTTGCTTCGCTGCGGAAATTGCCGAGGGGTCGATCACCGATCTCTACATGCCGCGCAAATAGCGCTGCAGGCGGGATTCCGAGGAACCGGGACGCGGGCGACGCTGTCGCACATCTATAGTCCCGGGAATCCCACATGAAACAAAGCCGCCAGAAACGCAACCGCACGCCGCACGCAGTCGATACGCAGCCGAAGAACGACGCCGAGCGCGAAGAGCGCATGCTCGACGAAGCGCTGGAAGAGAGCTTCCCGGCGAGCGATCCACCCGCGCAAACGCAACCCCACGACACTTCGCCCGGCAGCAAGGACGCGCCGGAAAAACCATCGTCGGACAAGAAGCCGGAGCGCGAGCGCTGAGCTCCCGCAACGCCCGATGAGCCGCGTAGCTCAGCCGGCTCATTTACGGGTGCGTTGTTCTGCCAACGCCGCCGCACGGACGAAGGATAGTGCGCATCATGAAGCGCATCGTTCGCGCTCGATTTGCAGAGGATGTCGACGCCCTGCTCGCCGTGGACGCGTGCCTCCGCTCTTCGTCGCGCCTCGAACGGATTCGCGTTTTTCTCCTTGAAGGCGACGCCTTGCGCTCGCGCATGCCGGTGCGGCGGGCGGACCCGGCCGCCGTCGCATCCGCGCCGGCCGCAGTCGCTGCCCTCGCGCTAGATATCACGCCTTCCGTCGCGTCGGACGGCGTGCAGGTGAGCACGTATCTGCTCGATTGCCGATCAGCGGAGGCCCTTGCCGAAAGCGGCGCAACGGCCGGGCTCCGGGACGCAGCCGTGGTTGTCGTGGAGAGCGCACAGCAGGAGGGCGAGAGGGGTGTGGCCGAGGCATTGCGGAAGCACGGCGCGCGCGAGGTGGAAGTGACGGAGGCCGCTTCGGCGCAAAGCACCCGACCGGTTGCCATTGCGTCGCTGCTCGGAAATACGCCACCTCGAAACCGAACACCGCTCCTGCGCACGGCCGCGCGCCGCTAAGCGCGCACCTTAAGCGCCAGCCACGAACTCCCCAACACGTTCAACAACATACCAGGCGCCCTGCTTCCGGTCTTCGCTGCTCCTGCCTCATCGGAACGGTGAGCCGACCTATACGGTCACACCGGGAAGCGGTATTTCACAGCGCTCTCAAGTTTGCTGTCCTAGTGCTTGAAACGTGTCAACTTTTCACTAGCGCGCCGCAGGCGTAAGATGCATTATTTTGCGATGGCGCCGATAAACCGTTTTTGGGCTCAAGCGTTTGTATCGCTACCCGGTGCAGCTGAGCAGTAAGAACGACTGGCGTAACGGAGGAGCGACTTGAGGCCGACAGACATCCAGAATCCCGACTATTTCCACAAGGTCGTGGACTGCCAGTGGGCGTGTCCTGCCCACACTCCCGTTCCCGAATATATCCGACTGATCGCTGCCGGCCGTTACAGCGATGCGTACATGGTCAACTGGGAATCCAACGTGTTTCCGGGGATCCTCGGGCGCACCTGTGACCGGCCGTGCGAGCCTGCGTGCCGGCGCGGACGGGTCGAGGAGCGCAACGCCGAGAAGCCGGAGCCGGTGGCGATCTGTCGCCTCAAGCGCGTCGCCGCGGACTGCAAGGATGATATCCGAAGCCGGCTCCCGCAGGTGCCGAAGCAGCCGAACGGAAAGCGGATTGCACTCGTTGGCGCCGGGCCCGCTTCGCTCACCGTTGCGCGCGATCTCGCGACCCTCGGCTACGAACTCGTCGTGCTCGATGGCGATCATCGTGCCGGCGGCATGATCAGGAGCCAGATCCCGCGCTTTCGGCTGCCGGAATCGGTGATCGATGAGGAAGTCGGTTACATACTCGGTCTTGGCGTCGATTTCCGGCCGGGCGCGCGCATCGATAGCCTGAAAGCGCTGCTCGCCGAAAACTACGATGCAGTGTTCGTCGGATCCGGTGCGCCGCGCGGCCGCGATCTCGACATCCCGGGCCGCAAGGAAGCGGCCGCGAACATCCATATCGGCATCGACTGGCTCGCCAACGTCGCGTTCGGCCATGTGAATCGCATCGGCAAGCGCGTGATCGTCCTGGGCGGCGGCAATACGGCGATGGACTGCTGTCGCTCCTCGCGCCGGCTCGGCGGCGAAGACGTGAAAGTCATCGTGCGCTCCGGCTTCGAGGAGATGAAAGCCTCGCCGTGGGAAAAGGAAGACGCGATCCACGAAGGCATCCCCATCCTCAATTACCTCGTGCCGAAGACCTTCCAGCATCAAAACGGGAAGCTCGTCGGCATGACGTTCGAGAAAGTGAAGGCCGTCTACGACGACAACAAGGGTCGCCGCAGACTGGTGCCGACGGGCGAGCCGGACCCGTTCTTCGAGTGCGACGACGTGCTGGTCGCGATCGGTCAGGAGAACGCTTTTCCGTGGATCGAGCGCGACATCGGCATCGAGTTCGATAAGTGGGGCATGCCGGTCGTGGACACACTGACCATGCAGTCCACGCATCCCAAGGTCTTCTTCGGCGGCGATGCGGCGTTCGGGCCGAAGAACATCATCTGGGCGGTCGCGCACGGCCACGAAGCCGCGATTTCCATCGACAAGCTGTGCAGCGGCGAAGATATCAGGACACGGCCCGCGCCTGCAGTGAGCCTCGTCTCCCAGAAGATGGGCATTCACGAATGGAGCTACGACAACCAGATTTCGGCGGAGCAGCGCTACAAGGTGCCGTGGAAAGACAAGAAGATCACGCTTAAAGACATCAAGGTCGAGGTCGAGCTCGGTTTCGACCCGAAGACCGCGTTCGCCGAAGCGCAGCGTTGCCTGAACTGCGACGTACAGACGGTATTCACCGGCAATCTCTGTATCGAGTGCGACGCCTGCGTGGACATCTGTCCCATGGACTGCATCACGTTCACCGCGGACGGCGAGGAGCAGGAGCTGCGGGCGAGCCTCAATGCGCCGGCGCTCAATCTCACCCAGGATCTCTACGTGTCGGGCGCCTTGAAGACCGGGCGCATCATGGCGAAAGACGAGGACGTGTGCCTGCACTGCGGACTGTGCGCGGAGCGCTGCCCGACGGGCGCCTGGGACATGCAGAAGTTCCTGCTCGAAATGACGCACGCCGGGCCGGCCTGCCGCACGCCGCGTCCGCAAAGGAAAGCCGCATGAAACGCAGAGAGGCACCCGGCGTGAGCCAACGAGCAGGGACCCCGCATTGCGGGGATGCGAGAAGGCGAAACGACGCTGCCTCGACCGATCGCGAAACGATCGAATAGGAAAATGGCATGATGAGGCATCAAAGGAGCGAGAGAGGTGGTTAAGCGGGTCGAGGCGGTCAACGATTTCGTCGTCAAGTTCGCGAACATTAACGGCTCCGGTTCCGCGTCGGCGAACGAGCTCTTCGCGCGAGCGATCCTGCGCATGGGCGTGCCGGTCTCGCCGCGCAACATCTTCCCCTCGAACATCCAGGGCTTGCCGACGTGGTACGAAGTGCGGGTGAACGAAAAGGGGTATCTCGGCCGGCGCGGCGGCGTCGATCTCATGGTGCAGATGAATCCCCAGACGTGGGACGCCGACTTGAAGGAGATCGAGCCGGGCGGCTATCTCTTCTACGACAACACCAAGCCGCTGCCCAGGTCGAAGTTCCGCGACGATGTAAACGTCATCGGCATGCCGTTGACGGAGATCTGCAACGCAACGTACACCGATCCGCGGCAGCGCCAGCTCTTCAAGAACATTATTTACGTCGGAGCGCTCTCGGCGCTGCTCGAGATCGACCCGGGCGAGATCGAGAAGCTCTTCTCCGAGCAATACAAGGGCAAGGAAGCGCTGCTCCAGTCGAACGTCAAGGCGCTGCGGCTCGGACGCGACTACGCGCTGCAACACCTCGCCTGCCCCAGCGGACTGCGCGTGAAGCGCGCGAACAATGTCGGCAACCGGATTTTCGTCGATGGCAACAGCGCGGCCGCGCTCGGTGCCGTGTATGGGGGCGCGACAGTGTGCGCGTGGTACCCGATCACGCCCTCTTCCTCGCTGGCGGAAGCGTTCATCAAGCACTGCCAGAAGCTGCGCGTCGATCCGGCGACCGGCAAGGCGCGCTACGCCATCATCCAGGGCGAAGACGAGCTTGCATCCATCGGCATCGCCATCGGTGCAGGGTGGAACGGCGCGCGCGCCTTCACCGCGACCTCGGGCCCCGGCATTTCGCTGATGACGGAATTCATCGGGCTCGCGCTTTTCGCCGAAATTCCGGTCGTCATCATCGATGTGCAGCGCGGCGGCCCCTCGACCGGCATGCCGACGCGCACCCAGCAATCGGACCTGATTTCGTGCGCCTACGCCTCACACGGCGACACCAAGCACGTGCTGCTCTTCCCGGAAGATCCGGCCGAGTGCTTCGAGTTCGCCGCGCAGGCCTTCGACCTCGCGGACCGGCTGCAGACGCCGGTGTTCGTGATGACCGATCTAGACATCGGGATGAACACGCGGCTCTGCAACCCGTTCCAGTGGGACGACACGTGCGCCTACGACCGCGGCAAGGTCATGACCTACGAGGATCTCGAATCCGGCAAGGATTTCGGGCGCTATCTCGACGTGGATGGCGACGGCATTGCCTATCGCACGTATCCCGGCACGCACCCGACACGCGGCGCGTATTTCACGCGCGGCACCACGAAGGACCGCTATGCGCGCTACAGCGAAGCCGGCACCGACTACGTCGACAACATGCAGCGGCTGCTGCGCAAGTTCGAGACTGCGAAGCAGCTCGTGCCGAAGCCGCTGCTCTATCCCGCCGAGAAGCCTGCGCGCTTCGGCGCGATCTTCTACGGCTCCACGAGCCCTGCGATGCAGGAAGCGCTCGACGTGCTGGCCGACCGCGGGATACACATCAACGCGCTCCGCGTGAGGGGCTTCCCGTTCCAGGAAGAGATCAGCGATTTCGTCGCGTCCCATCCCTGGGTGTTCGTGGTCGAGCAGAACCGGGACGCGCAACTGAAGACGCTCCTCGTGAACGAGGCCAAGGTGAATCCGACGCGCCTCATCTCGGTGCTGCACTACGACGGCACGCCGATCACCGCCCGCTTCATCGTGGGCGAGATCGCGAAGCACGCCGGCGCGCGCACCGTGGTGCCGCTGAAGAAGGTCGCATCGTAAGTTCAGGAGCAGGCATTCAACGTTCAGAGTCAACTGTCCATCCGATGAGTATCGACGCATCGGACGCGGAATCGAGGAACAGCACATGACGTATCTCGCGAAACCAAAGCTGCATCACCCGACGCTTGTGAAGAACAAGGTCGGCTACACGCGCCGCGACTACGAGGGCAAGATCTCGACGCTGTGCGCCGGCTGCGGCCACGACTCCATCTCCGCGGCCATCGTCCAGGCGTGCTGGGAGCTCGACATCGAGCCGCACCGCGTCGCGAAGCTCTCCGGCATCGGCTGCAGTTCCAAGACGCCGGACTATTTTCTCGGCAATTCACACGGCTTCAACAGCGTGCACGGCCGCATGCCCTCCGTCATGACGGGCGCCAACCTTGCCAACCGCGAGCTGATCTATCTCGGCGTCTCCGGGGATGGCGATTCGGCCTCCATCGGGATCGGGCAGTTTGCGCACTGCATGCGCCGCGGCGTCAACATGGTTTACATCGTCGAGAACAACGGCGTGTACGGGCTCACCAAGGGCCAGTTCTCGGCCACCGCCGACAAGGGCTCCAAATCGAAGCGCGGCGTCGTGAACAGCGACGAGCCGCTCGACATGATCGGCATGGCGCTGCTGCTGGGCGCAACCTTCGTCGCCCGCAGCTTTTCCGGCGACAAGAAGCAGCTCGTCCCGCTCATCAAGGCGGCGATCGAGCACAAGGGCGCGGCGTTCATCGACGTGATCTCGCCGTGTGTCGCCTTCAACAACCATCCCGGCTCGACCAAGAGTTACGACTACGTGCGCCATCACAACGAGGCGGTGAACCGGCTCGACTTCATCGAAGGCCAGGAAGAAATCACCGCGGACTATGCGCCCGGTGAAGTGGTGAACGTGCGCCAGCACGACGGCTCGGTGCTGCGCCTCAGAAAGCTCGCGCCGGACTACGATCCGACGAATCGCATCACGGTGATGAATTATCTGCAGGAGCGCGCGGCGGCCGGGGAAGTGGTTACGGGTCTTCTTTACGTCGATCCCGAGTCCGCGGACCTGCACGCGCATCTCAACACCGTGGAGACCCCGCTCAACAAGCTCGAGGTCCGCGAGCTTTGCCCGGGCGCGGTCGCGCTCGAGCGCATCAACGCGTCACTGCGCTGATCGGTCGTCATTCTCGTTCTCTGGATCGCGCCTTCCGCCGGGAAGACGCGAGCGCGTCACGCGCGCAAAGGAGTGGCTATTGCTTTCCCGAGCGCCAGATGCCGTAGATGATCCATAGGCTGTTGAGAAAGGCGAGCACGTAGCCGAAGAGTCCCAGCACCGGCAGCACCGGAATGCCGAACACCGCGGGGCTGTCTCGCACGGTAAGGATGATGGAGGAGCCGATCACGAGCGAGGCGGTCAGAATGCCCACCGTCGCGCGGTCGAGCGTGCGGTCGAGCTGGCGGCCAAAGGAATCGAGCCGCTTCAAATCGAGATCGACCCGCACACGCCCGCGCCTTGCCTCGCGCAGGATCCGTGCGAGATCGCGCGGGACGCTCCCCATCACGCTGACCATCTCGTTCACGGCGCTGCGGCCGCGCCGCACGATCTCGCGCGGCTGATGGCGCTCGCGCAGCGCTCGCCGCAGCCACGGCGTCAGGTGCCCGCTCACCTGGAACTCGGGGTCGTACTGGCGCCCGAGGCCTTCCAGCGTGATGAGCGCCTTGAACATGAGCGTGAGATCCGTGGGGAGCACGATGGAATGCCGGCGCACGATGGCGGCGAACTGCCGGATCAGCACGCCGATCCGGATGTCCTTGATCGGCATCAGCTCGTAATCGAACACGAGCTCGTTCACGTCGGCGATCAATTTCGATTCGTCGACCTGCGCTTCGCCCGCCCAATCGATCAGCACTTCGAGCATCGCCTCCTCTTCGAGGCGCGCCATGCCCGCGAGGAGATCGACGACCTGCCTGCGGCGTAGCGCGGAGAGGCGCCCCACCATGCCGTAGTCGATCATCACGATGCGGTTTCCGGGAAGGTAGAACACGTTGCCGGGATGCGGATCGGCGTGAAAGAAACCGTCGATCAGGATCATCTTGAGCATGCATTCGGCGCCCCGCGCCATGAGCACCTTGCGGTCGAGCCCCGCGGCATCGACCGCGGCGTGGCTCGTTCCCGGGATGCCGGCGATGTGCTCCTGCACGAGCAGCGTCTCGCTCGTCCATTGCGGGTAGACCTTCGGGATGACGATGTACGGATCGCCGGCGAAGTTGGCCGCGAAGCGCTCGACGTGACGCGCCTCGATGGTGAAGTCGAGCTCGCGCTCGAGCGAGCGCGCGAATTCCGCCGCAATCTCGACCGGCCGGTAGCGCCGCGCGTCGGGAAGCTCGGTGTCGATCAGTTCGGCGATATGGCCCAGAATCCTCAGGTCCGCGTCGGTCTTCGCGCGTATCCCGGGCCGGCGTACTTTCAACACGACGGGAGTGCCGTCCGCCAGACGTGCGCGGTGCACCTGTGCGATGGACGCCGAACCGTGCGCGGTGGTCTCGAGGTCGCAAAACACCTCGAACGGCGAGCGTCCAAGCGTACGCTCGAGCTCCGGCAGGAGCTCCTCGAACGGCACAGGCGGGACTTCACTGTGCAGCTTTTCGAATTCGGCGATCCAGTGCGGCGGAAGCAGATCGACGCGGGTCGCGAGCACCTGCCCCAGCTTGATGAACGTCGGGCCCAGCTCCTCGAAGGCGAGGCGTATGCGCTGTGCGGGCTCGAGCCTGAGCGAGGCAGCGCCTGCGTTCCAATGGAGAATTTCTCCCGCGCGCTCGAGCACGGTCGCAACGCCGACGCGCCGGACCATGTCGCCGAGTCCGTGGCGGATGAAGACCGTGGTGATTTCCTGCAGGCGCGGCAGGTCCCGCATCGCGCCAAGCGTCTCGCGCAGCATGCCGCCCGCTTTCAGAAGATGCCGCTTTGAGGCTCCGCGGGCTTGTGCGTAGCCGGCTCCTCGATCTCCCACGAGCGCCGCTCGGCGATCGCATCCGCAATGCCCGCCAGCACGCCGCCCGCGGCTTGCGCAAACCGCGCGCTGAACTCGGTCGCCGCCTCGAGCCCGGCCAACGCCACGTCGAGCGATGCGGCGGAGAAACGCTGCGCGAATTCCGCCATCATCCCCGCGATCTGCCTCCCGGTTTGGGTGCCGCCGTGGCGCGCGCGCGTGAGGATGTCGCGCAACTCCGGGCGCACCCGCTCGTTGGCGCCCTCGGCGACCTGCTCGACGGTCGAGAGAAAGTCCTCCTCGAGCTTTCTCAGGTCCGCGAGCGCATGCTTGAGCTCGCGCTCGGAGAAATCGCGCCCGGTGGCGGCAAGCTGCCGCAACGCGGTCTGTCCAGCTTCAGTCGATTTCCGGAGCGCCTCGTCGAGCCCGCGAAACGCCTCGGCAAGCGAGTGCCGCAGTTCGGCTCGGCTCTGCTCGGCGCCGAGCGTGATCCCTTCGCTGATCGCGTGCACCACGTCGCGGATCTCGCGGCGGTCGAAACGGCGGCTGCGGAGCGCAAGCAGCGTGAGATCATGAACGCGCGTGTGGATATCGCCGCCGCGCATCGAGCCGCTGGCCGATTCCCTGATGCGCTCGCTGGAAAATGCCTGAGTGGAGTCATCGAGCGTCATGGCGTTCTCCAAGTCGTAAGGGAACGCCTGCATCTTACACGCAGCGTTATCTCGTACCTACCCGCCGGTTGCGCGGCTGCCGTCCGCGCGCTATCGCCTGACGCCCGGCGTGCCGATCGGGAGGCCCTTCGCCCGCCACGCGAGGAAAAGCTCGAGGTCGAGATACTCCTGCGCCCCCGCGGGCAGCATCTCGGCTCTTATGCCATACAGGCAGCTCCGGAAACGCCGGTGCAGCGAGCCCATTGCCTGCCACTCGAGCCGGTATGCCGGGTACTCGTTGCCGTGGCCCTGGCTGATCGTCTCCGCGAGCAGCCTCCGCCCCCAGTTATGCTGGTGGCAATGGGCGCATGCGAGGTTCATCTGCCCGAGCCGCCGGTAATAGTAGTCGCGCCCGCGCTCGAAATGGCGGCGGTTCTGCCAGTCGATCACGACGTCGACCGGCATGCCGCGCGATTGGTAGGCAACGTACGCGGTAAGCGCGAGGAGCTCATCGCTCTCGTAGGCGAGCGGCTCCGCTTCCTGATGTCGGACCCGGCACAGGTTCACGCGGCCTTCGAGATTGACGAGCCGCGCCGCGCCAGGGTCGATCTTCGGATAGCGGGCGGCCACACCCTTCATGCTCGCCTGCCCCACGCCGTGGCATGCGGCGCACGCCTTTTCCCCCCGGCCCGCCGGCGCGTTCCACAGCTTTTCGCCGCGCAGAACCCAATGCATGCCGGGATTGGCGAAATCGTCGTTCTGCAGCGCGCGCACTTCGGGGCCCGCGAACTCGCTCCCCGACTTGAGCGGGTGCGGCCGTTCCAGCTCGGCTGCACACGCGATGCCGGAAAGCAGGAGAGCGCAGCATGCGCAAAGCAAGCGGCGCAAAGCATCCTGCATCATGAACACGGAGCCGCTGCCGGGTCAGGCGGTAACGTTGAGGCGGACACGCTCGCTCGAGCGCGCGCCGCTGTCGTCTTCCCAGGAAAACTCGAGCTCGCCGCTCTCCTGTGCGACGGTATAGAACTGGAGGTAGGGATTGGCCGCGATGCCGGAACCCATCTCGGCCCGAAACACCTCTTCCCCGTTGTAGCGGCACGCGAGCCGGTTGACCACGTTCTTGGGGATGGGTTTTCCCATGGTGTCGTAGCGGAAGCCCGTTTCCATGGGGTGCTGGATCGCAATACGGATCTCGACCGGTTCACCCCGCTTCGCGCTCGCCGGCAATTGTATGCGCGCCATCATCTCAGGTCGCATCCAGGCAGGCGGATTCGGTCACTTCGACTTCGGCGCTCCCCGACCAGTACGAGCCGTCGGAAAGCTGCGCGAGCGCGACCACGCGCTGCGTGCCGTTCAACCGCACGCGCGTCACGATCTCGGCGCGGCCCGAGCGTGCATTGAAGTGAAACGTTGCCATGATCGGCCGCGGATTTCTCTCGGAGAGCAGCGTGATCGCGCGCAGGTGATCGGTTGCGGTCATGGGGCTCTCCACGCTCACCTTGAGTGGAACGGAATGCCCATTGTCGGCAAGCCGCGGCACCGTAAGCTTCACACGCCCCGCACTCACCTTGGCACCCTGCGTCACCTTGTTGACGAGCGCGCTCAACTTGTCATCGGCTGCCCGCCCGCGGGCGGGCAGCAGAGGAAGCGCGGCGATAGCCGCAAACGCGGAAAGAAAACGCCGGCGCGGAGCAATCTTCATCGACGCAGCGTCTGCAAATAAGCGATGACGTCCTCGATCTGTTGCGCGTTCAGGATCGGCGTGCCGCGCCACGGCTCGGCCACCTGGTTCAAGCCGTGCACCCGGTAATAGGACGGCATGACGGTGTTGGGGTTCAACCGCATGGTATCGACGATCCGCAGCCGCATCTGTCCGGCGGTGAAGCGCGAGCCGACGCCGGCGAGGGATGGCCCCACGTCGCCCATGAAGCGCTTTCCGGTTTCCGGAACGACGTGGCACAGCAGGCAGTTTCCATCCCGTCCGACGATCACCTCGCGCCCGCGCGCCGCATCGCCCGGTGCCGCGAGCGGCTCGGGAATCGCGTCGCCCGCAACGCGGTAAGGGACGAGCGCCGGGGGCGGAGAAGCACAGGCCGCAACGCCCGAGAGCAGCATACACCCGAACCAACGCACGCAGGTCTTCAGAGCGCCGTCAGACGAGCGTCATGCCGTGATGCTTGAGCGGGAGGCTGCGCACCGACTTGCCAGTTGCCGCGCGCACTGCATTCAGCACCGCGGGGACCACGACGCAAATCGTCGGCTCGCCCACGCCGCCCCAGAAATCGTAGGTCGGGACGATGACGGTCTCGACCTTGGGCATCTCAGAGAGGCGCGCGAGGCGGTAGTCGTGGAAGTTGAGCTCCACGATGCGCCCCTTGTCCACCGAGCATTCGCTGTGGAACGTGCTGAGCGCATAGGCGACCGAGCCTTCGACTTGCGCTGCAATCTGGTCGGGATTGACGGCGTGCCCGGAATCGAGCGCGAGCACCATGCGGTGGACCTTCACTTCGCCCTTGCCGCTCACCGAAACCTCCGCTACCGCGGCGGAATAGCTGCCGTAGCCCATGAACTGCGCGATGCCGCGGTGGACGCCCGCGGGAAGCGGCTTGCCCCAGCCGCCTTTTTCGGCAGCGGCATTGAGCACGCCGAGATGCTTAGGATGATACTTCATGAGCGCGCGGCGGAATTCGAGCGGGTCCTTGCCCGCCGCTCGCGCCACTTCGTCCATGAAGCACTCGAGAAAGTACCCGTTCTGGTTCGTGTTCACGCCGCGCCACGGGCCGACCGGCACGTGGGTATTGCGCATCGCGTACTCGATGAGGAGATTCGGAACGGTGTAGCCGAACTGCGCATCCCCTGCCTCGGGCCAGTAGCCCTGGAGTTGCCTGCGGTCCTTGCCGTCCTTGATGTTGTGAGGCGCAAGATAAGCGTTGATCGATTGCCCGGATACGCGGATGTGCAGCCCGGCGAGATTGCCGTTCTGATCCAACCCGGCGGCGAGCTTGCAGTGCGTGATCGGCCGATAGAAATCGTGCGCCTGGTCTTCCTCGCGACTCCATATCATCTTCACGGGCACGCCGGGAAACTGCTTCGCGATGGCCGCCGCCTGGCGCACGTAGTCCTGCGTGCCGCCGCGGCGCCCGAAACCGCCACCCAGCCCGTGATTGTAGGCTTCGCACTTCTCCAGCGGCACGCCCGCCGTCGTCGAGAGCGCGGCAAGCGACGCTTCCGCGTTCTGGCTCGGCATCCACACCTCGGCCTTGTCCGCGCTGATACGCACCGTGCAGTTCATCGGCTCCATACACGCGTGGGCAACGAACGGCGCGGCATACACCGCTTCGACTTTTTTCGCCGCGCCCGCTATCGCCTTCTGCGCGTCGCCGCCGTTCGTTCCCGCGAACACGTTCTCGCTGGAAGTGAGCCCCTCCTTGAGGTAAGCGGCAATCGTGGCGCTCGACTGGTTGGCCCCGGGACCCTCGTCCCACACGATGGGCAGCGCATCGAGCGCCTTCTTGGCGTGCCACCAGGTATCCGCAACGACCGCGACCGTCGAGTCGTTCACTTTCACCGCGCCGCGCACCCCGGGCAGGCTCTTGATCTTCGATTCGTCGTAGCTCACGAGCTTGCCGCCGAACACCGGACAGGCTTTCACCGCCGCGTGCAGCATGCCGGGGAGCTTGACGTCGATCGAGAACGTCTTGCTGCCGTTCAATTTCTCGGCGGTGTCGAGCCGCTTCATCGGCTTGCCGGCGACCTTCCAGCTCTTCGGTTCCTTGAGCGTGATGCTCTTCGGGTCGGGCGGCGACAGTTTCGCTGCGGCGGCTGCGACCTTACCGTAGCTCGTGGTGCGCCCCGAAGCGGCGTGCGTGATGATGCCGTTCGCAACCGTGAGTTCCCCCACGGGCACCTTCCATTGATCGGCGGCCGCCTGCAGAAGCATCATTCGCGCCGCAGCGCCGCCGCGCCGGACGTAATCCTGGGAGCCGCGGATGCCGCGGCTGCCGCCGGTTGCCATGTCGCGCCACACGCGCTTGCGCGCAAGGTTCTGCCCCGGCGTGATGGGCTCGATCGCAACCTTTTTCCAGTCGCATTCGAGCTCTTCGGCGACGAGCTGGGCAAGGCCTGTATGCGTGCCCTGCCCCATCTCAGCACGCGCGATGCGTATGACGCACGTATCGTCCGGCTTCACGACGACCCATGCATTGACTTCAGGCGCGGCGGCCGCTGCGCTCTGCGCAGCGAAGGCGTTACCGCCGAACGGCAGCCGGAAGCCGAGCGCGAGGCCGCCGCCGGCAGCCGCTGAGCCGACGATGAATTCGCGGCGTGAAAGATTCGGAGATTGGGCGGAAATCACTTTCTTCATGGCTCGCTCCTCACGCTTGGGGGGTGCCGGTCGCTGTTTCCGCTGCCGGCTCGTCCCCCGGCGCAGCGCTGGCGCCCATATGGATGATCGAACCACCGCGCTTGCCCGATCCAGCCGCGAGATGAATCGCCGCGCGGATACGTTGATAGGTACCGCAGCGGCAGAGGTTGGTCATCGCCTCGTCGATGTCCTTGTCGGTGGGTTTCGGTTTCTTCGCGAGGAGCGCCGCCGCCGCCATGATCTGCCCCGACTGGCAGTATCCGCACTGTGGAACGTCGAGCTCGGCCCAGGCCTTCTGCACAGGATGCGAGTGATTCGGCGACAAGCCCTCGATCGTCACGATGCGCTTGCCGGCTGCCGCGGACACGGGGATCGAGCACGAGCGCACCGCTTCACCGTCGATGTGGACGGTGCACGCACCGCATGCCGCGACGCCGCACCCGTATTTGGTCCCGGTCAGTCCGACCTGCTCCCGCAGGACCCACAAGAGCGGCGTATCGGCTTCGACCTCCGCCTTGTGGCTCTTGCCGTTGATATTGAGCTGAATCATGAGTCACTCCCGTTGCGGTCCTCGATTGATCAGGCGATACAGCGCCGCCGCTCGCGCGGCAGGCACGCTGTCCGATCTCCTCGGAGTAACTTCGTGGCCCGCGGTCGTCTCGCCGCGGTGGTTGGCGCCCGTGAACAGGGGCGCCGGCGCCTGCAACATTAGGCCGCCTTGCGGGCCCGGTCAAGCGTCCACGTTCCGGACGTCGAGCGCTTCAAGCCTTGCGGGGCGGGATCCGCCACAGATAGACGGAGGCCCCGTTCACCTGCTCCGTGCGCTCCGGTTTCCAGTCGCCCATGGCGAATGCATGCGACACGACCCGGGTGCCCGGTCGCAGCTCTTTCATCAGCTTGGGACGCAGCTTCAGGTTGAGCTCGGTGAGGAGATAGAGCGTGACAACCGTCGCTTCGCCGATGTCGGTCTCGAAGAGATCGCCCTGGATCAGCTTCACCTTGTCGGCGACCTTCGCCTTCTGCACGTTGCCGGTCGCTTCGCGGATGCGCTCGGGGTCGATGTCGATGCCCACGCCGCGGCAGCCGTAGCGCTGCGTAGCAGTGATGACGATGCGCCCGTCGCCGCAGCCCAGGTCGTAGACCACGTCCTTCGCGGTCACCTTCGCCATCTCGAGCATCTTGTTGACCACATCGTTCGGCGTCGGCACAAAGATCACGTCCGGCGTGCGCGTGCGCGGTTGCGCCTGCGCGAGCAGCGGCATGCGCTGATCGGAGGCCCGGGCGACGCCCGCAACGCCCAGGGCACCGAGGGCCGAAAGAAATGTTCTTCTTTGCATACTTCGTCTCCGGTTGTCGCGCCAGAATGGCGAAGCAGCACTTTAGCGCATCTTTCCCGAAATGGGCACACGCCGCGCCGGGGACCTTACGGCACGCGCGCCGCCGGCATGCGGGCGAGGATGATCTCGGTGCGCCGCGCGAGATAGGCCGTCGTCTGTCCCGGGCCGTAGCGGCGCGGGCTCGGCACCATCGCCGCGAGCCGGGCGGCCTGCGCGCCATTCACGTTCGCTGCCGAGGTGCCGTAGTGATAGCGCGCCGCCGCCTCCGCGCCGAAGACGCCATCGCCCCATTCGATCACGTTGAGGTAGATCTCCAGGATCCGGCGCTTGCTCATGATGGTTTCGATCATGAGCGTGATCACGGCTTCCTGCGCCTTGCGCCACCACGATCGGTCGCTGGAGAGAAAAAGGTTCTTGGCGAGCTGCTGGCTGATGGTGGAGCCGCCGGCGACGACCTTGCCCCGCTGCAGATTGCGCTCGTAGGCCTTCTGCATCGCGTCCCAATCGAAGCCGCCGTGATCGAGAAACTTCGCGTCCTCGGCCGCGACGATGGCGCGCTTCAAATGCACCGAGATGCGCGAATAGGGCACCCATTGATGCCTGAGCGCGGCCCTGGGATTCCTCTCGCGCGTTCTCTCGAGCCGGTCCTGCATGAATGCGGTCATTTCGGGGTTGTGCCCGCTCCAGTACCAGATGTGAACGGCGAACCAGAACTGGATGAGCGTCAGCGCGATGAGCGCAAGCAGCACGAGCCGCCACGACCACCGCCATGCCGCGCTCAACATGCCGCCCGCATGCGGCCTCAATCCCTCTTCCTCAACTTCGCAATGACAGGAGCCGTCTGCGGCCGCACGCCGCGCCATACGAAAAAGGACTCCGCGGCCTGCTCGACCAGCATGCCGGTGCCGTCGTAAATCCGGGCACCGCGCGCGCGCGCGAATTCGAGGAAAGGCGTCGCTCGACCGTACACCATGTCGTACGCGAGCGCTCCCGGCGCGACACTCGTGCCGGGAACCTCCGGCATTTCGTCGTCGAGACCGGCCGACGTGGCGTTGATCAGGATATCGAACGGCTCGTCGAGCGCGCTGTAACCGCAGCCGTCCATGCCGTGCGCCGCGAACTGCGCGAGTCCCCGGAAATGGGCGGCGAGCGCTTCGGCCTTGTCGGGCGTGCGGTTTGCGATGACGAGCCGCGCCGGCCGTTCGCGCATGAGGGGCTCGAGGACCCCGTACGCCGCGCCTCCTGCACCCATGAGCAGCACGCGGCGCGCGGCAATAGCGCACCCGAGGTTGTGCTGGATGTCGCGCACCAGCCCGACGCCGTCCGTGTTGTAGCCCACGATCTCGCGTGCACGGAACGCGAGCGTGTTCACCGCGCCGGCCGCTTCCGCAAACCCTTCGCGGCGCGTCGCAAGCGACCACGCCTCGTGCTTGAAGGGCAGGGTCACGTTCATGCCGCATCCGCCCGCATCGCGAAACCCGAGCACGACCTCGGCAAAGCCGTCGCGCGGCGCAAGCACCGGCGCATACGAAATGTCGTGCCCGGTCTGCCGGGCGAATTCGGCGTGTATGAAGGGAGACTTGCTGTGGACTACCGGATTGCCGACGACCGCATACTTGTCCGTCATGGGCGTCCGGGATCCCTATTCAGCGATCAGCTGGTCGGAGCGCGTGAAGGTCCAGGTCCGGGTGATGCTCAGGATGTCGGTGTCGCTCGCGATATCGGGAGGGAACGGCGCAAACGGTGCCGCCAGCTTCACGATGTGCAGCGCCGCCTCGTCGAGGAGCTTCCATCCCGAGGGGCGGTTGATCTCCACTTTCTCGAGCACCCCGTCCGCCTTGATCGAGACCGTCACGACGAGGCTGCCGTACGCCTTCTGATCGCGCGCCGCCTGCGGATAGTTGAGCTCGCCGATGCGCTCGATCTTGAGCCGCCAGTCCTCGATGTAGCGCGCGAAACGGAACTCCTGGGTGCGCGCGCCGATGAACTTCCGGCGCGGCCGCTTCTGATAGTTGTCCCATTGCTTGCTGATCTGCGCCTCGAGCCGCGCGATCTCCATTCCGCGCCGCACGATTTCGCTCGCATCCGCCACAACCGGCGCCTCGCTCGGTGGCTCCGGCGCGACCTGCGGCGGCTCGCTTTCGACTTCCGGCTCGGGCGCCGGGCGCGTCATGAGCTGGCGCGTTTCGCGCCGCGGCTGCTCCACCTTGCGCGTCGCGACCGCCTTCTTCTCTTCCTGCTTTTCCTGCTGGCGCACCGGGAACGGGCTCTTCGCACGTCGCGGCGCATCGGTATTGCCGCCGCCATCCAAGTTCGCCTGCGCTAGCGCGTCGGCTTGCGGCGGCTTCTCTTTGGATTGCGCATTGACGAGCACGACCTCGAGCGGCTGGTTGAGCTCCGAGAGCGGCTTCTTTTCCGGCATCGTGAACGATACGGTGGCGATGATGAGCACGTGCAGCACGATCGAAACGAGCAGCGCGGTTTCGATGCGGGTCGGGACGACGCGCGCAACAGTGTCCCGGTCGATCGCCGGGAGGCGGTACGCGAGATCGCTGATGCGCTTATCGGAGCGAGCCGCGGCGCCGCTCGACGGTGCGTTGCCGAGCTGCCCTTCCCGCCGTGGAAGCGGCACGATCTTCCTGGCTGGCGATGCGCTCATGACGGGGCATTCTACCTAAGGGCAGCGCCCGCTGCATATAACACTTTTCACGCTAGAAAGTTAGACTCGGCCGTTAAAGTGAAATCGCGGAATCGGCGCGGCCCTCGTCTGCACCGGGATCGTCGCGGCGCGTCGCGACACGTCCGCTAAATTCCGCACGCAAGGCGAGGTCGAGAAAGTCGATGTCGAGCACCTCGATCTCGACCGCGGCGCCCGCTTCCAACGGCGGCAGCGAAGGCACGCGTAGCACAAGCGGCAACGCGTCCAGCCGGACCAGGTTTTCGCGGATGAGGCGGCCGCTGAGGCGCTTTCGGTTCTCCTGAACGATCCAGCGCAGGCACCAATAACGCTCCATCGTGCGCTGAAACTCGGCATAGGCCTCGTACGTGATTTCGAAATCGCGCATTGCGGAGAGGAGCGCCTCGTCGCCCGGGCGCAACGGCGGCTGCTCGCCGCGGGTGAGCGCGAGGATCTGGCGCTGGTTCACGAGATCCACGTAACGGCGAAGCGGGGAGCTTGCCCAGATGTACTGCTCGACGCCAAGCCCCTCATGCCCCGCGGGCACGGTACTCATGCGAACCTTGCCATTGCCCTGCACGCGGTAGATCGCGGCGATGCCCGCCGTCGCAAGCTGGCGCCCCCACTCGCGGTTGGTGAAAATCATGAGCTCGGACACCAGCGTGTCGATCGGCGTCCCGCGCTGGCGCCGCGTGATCGTGACCCGGTCGTTCTCGACGCGAAAGCCGTACTCCGGGCGCAGCGCCGCTTCGCCCTCCTCTCCACGCCGGGCGCGAGCAAGCTTCGTCGCGAACCTCAACAGCGTGCGCAGCTCGTGTGCGCGCGCGTGCTCGATCGCGTCCGCGGCGATCGTCCGTTCGTTGAACTGCGCCTCCAGAACATCGTGGCGCAGGTTGGCGCCGACGTGAACGCGCTCGAGCCGGTTCGAGACGGCGATCACGTCGAGCTCCGGCGTCGTCTCGACGTAGAGCGAGAGCGCCGGGCAGGCGCGGCGCTCGGCGAGCGTGTAGCGCCGTATCGCCTCATCCGGCAGCATGGTGATCTTGCCCCCCGGGTAGTACACCGTCGAGAGCCGTTCGCGGGCTGCGGCATCCAGCGGCGAGCCGGGCGTCACGCCGAGCGCCGGTGCCGCGATGTGCACGCCGATGCGCCAGTTCCCTTCGGGAAGCCGCGTAAGTGAGAAGGCATCGTCGATTTCGGTGGTTGTCGCGTCGTCGATGCTGAATGCCTCGACGCCGGCATCCGGAAGAGCCTCCGGTTCGTTCACTTCGGGCATATGATCGAATTGCGTGCCGCGCGGAAAGTGCTCGAAGAGAAAGCGCCTGAAGTGATAGTCGTGCGTGGAGGGAATGCCGCCGCAACGCTCGATCAGGTGTGCCGGCGCGATTCCGAGCGCGTTGCTCGCCTCTTCGAGCGCCTTCCACTCGATGCTGTTGCGATCGGGCCGGTACAGCAGCTTGTCGAGCACGGGCGCGAACTCGGGGGGAAGGCGGGAAGCGACGAGCTGATCGATGTACGCCTGCTTCGCAGCCGCCTGCTGTTTCTTGCGCTCGATGCCGGCAAGCGCCGCCTTGAGCGCTTCTTCGGGCGCAGCCCTGTAGCGCCCGCGCCCCTTCTTGTAGAAGTACATCGGCGCGCCATGGAGGCGCAGCAGCACGCCCGCCGCCTCCACCGGCTCCGGTGCGCGGCCGTAGTATTCCTGCGCGAGCGCCTCGTAGGAAAACTCCGCCTCGCCGCAGCACTGCCACAGGAAATCGACGTCTATCTTCTCCGCTTCCCGCTGCGCCGCATCCATGAAGCCTCCGATCGAAGGCGCTTCGAATCGGAAGAGCACCGCGGAGGCCTTCACCTTGGAGCGCTTGCCGTGCGGCGCCTCGACCTGGAGCGAAGTATTGTTGTCGGCGAGGACCGTGCCGACCTTGAATTCGCCTTCCTCTTCGTAATAGACGTTCTGGCTCACAAACGATGCGGAAAGGTGGAAGTTGATCGAAGGGAAGGAAAAACAAAAACCGCGCCATTGGGCGGGCGCGCCCGCCGTCGAACGCGGCTGCAATTATAAGCCACCCCGCGCGCGGCATCCCGCGCGGCGCGTTTATTTCGCCTCGATATCGAGCACTTCGTGCACGTCGGTGTGGATCTCGGTGCCGGGGGCGCCGCCCGAGGCCGCATCGCCGCTCACGAGGAGAAACCTCCCGTTCACGATGGCGCCCGCGAGACCGTGACGCGGGAAGGCCATGGGCGGCAGGCTCGTCCAAGTGTTGGTGCGCGGATCGTACGCTTCCACCGCGCGAAAGGTGCGCTGCCAGGGACCGCCGGCACGCTCTTCGCCTCCCGCGACGTAGATTCGCCCTTTGTACGTGTCCCAGGCGAGCGCGCTGCGCGCGGTGGTCATCGGCGCCTTCAGCGTACCCCACTGGTCCGTGGCCGGGTCGTACTCCTCGACGATGTCAGTGTTGCTCGCCCGCGTGATAAACGCGGCGCCAAGCCGTCCCCCGATGACGTAGATCCTGTCGTTCACCATGCCGGCCGCCGCATGGTTGCGGGCGGTGGGCATCGGGTTGCGCGTCTCCCAGGTGTTCGTGGCCGGGTCATAGACTTCGTTGTTGCCGAGCGCGCGATGCGGGCGGGCGGGGTGGATGTCCACCGCCTTGGAACCGGGATGCACGCCCGCGCCGCCGATCACATAGACCTTGCCTTTGTGCACGACCGCGTTCGGCGAGCCGCGCTTGCTCGGCATCGGAGCGAGCGCTTTCCACGCGTCGGCCTTCGGATCGTATTCCCACGCATTGTCGATCGGCTGCCAGCCCGGCTTGCCGGAATCCGGATACTTGAAGCCGCCGAACGCGTAGATCTTGCCGTTCAGCTCGGCGAGGGCGACGTGGTGCGAGGGGAGCGGCATGTTTTTCTTCTTGGTCCACGCGTCGCCGTCGGGATCGTACTCGTAGACCATGCCCTTCGGCTTCCAGCCGGGCGCAAGCCCTCCGAACACGTAGAATTTTCCTCCCGCCGCGATCCCGTAGAGTTCCTCCGCGGGCTCGGGGAACGGCGCGAGCCGACCCCACTTCTGCGCGTGCGCAAACGGGATCAGGAGCAGCGTCATGAAACATGAAAGGACGAGCGTGCGCGATGCGTGGAGCAAGCCATTCATGGAAAACCTCCTCTCCCTGGTCGGTGTAGGGCCGGACAGCCGGCAAAACGATAGCTCGAAGATCCTACGCTTTCCGTTGCGGCATGGAAAGATATGCCGTGCGTGTATCCCGGGCAGCGTCCCGAAGGGAGCTTCAGCCAGCGTCGCAGAACTCGATCACGCGATCGATATGGCGCCCGAAGTCGCTGAATCCGTGATCGCCGCCTTCCACCACGACTTGAAGGGCGCCGCGGTATCGGGCAGTCGCCATGCAGTGGTCGAGCACTTCGTCTGCGGTCGCCACGAGCAGCAGATAACGCTCGGCCGTCACATGCTCCACTTCGAGCGCCCGCAACTCGGCGAGATGCTGCTCCGTGAAGTCGTACTCGGCGCCGGTATACAGGTTGCGCTGCAGGCCCAGGTACGCGCTCAGCAGCTCGTAAGGTCTCAATGCGGGATTCACGAGCGCCGCGCGCACGCCGTGCTTTTCGGCAAGGTAGGTGGCGTAGTAGCCGCCCAGGGAGCTGCCGACCAATACAACCCGCGTTCCTGACGCAGTCGTCAAGAGCGACTCGAGCTGGGCGATCGCGCGGCCCGGGCGATGATGAAGCTCGGGACACGCGAACTCGGCGCCGCTCCCGAGGGCATTCATCCGCTCGCTCAGCAGGCGCGCCTTGAACGACTGCGGCGAGCTGTTGAATCCATGCACGTAGATCAGCATCCAGAGAAAGCCCTGGCGAGCGCGAGCAGCATCAGGTCGCCGCCACGCGCCGCAAGGAGCGAGAGGCCGATAGGGCAGCCTTCCAGTCGGGCCACGGGCAGCGTCAGCTGGGGCAGGCGGCCGAGGCCGGCGATGCACAGCAGGCTCATGGCGCGCGCGCGAAAGTCATCGAGCTGAGCCGGCGGGGTATTGAGCGACGGTGCAATTCCCGGCATGGTCGGCAGCGCCAGCACCGCGTTGCCGGCGAGGAGCGCGTTCACGTGGCGAGCGATGTCCTCGCGCTTGCTCTTCGCCGGTCCCACCTCGCGCGTCGTCAAGGTCGCGGTCCACTCGACGCGTTCCTTCACGCCGGGCCCGAGTTTGGGTTTCGTGGCACTCACCCACGCGCCGTGCTGGACCCATACTTCCACGCCCTGTAGCGTGCGAAAGACCTGGAACCACTGCGGCAGGCCTTCTGCGGCCACGGTGACGCGGCTCGCCGCGCCGAGGAGGCTCGCGAGACGGTCAAGCGCGGGCTGAAGCGCCTGCGCGACTTCCTCTCCCGCGAGATCGAACGCGTCCTGGGCGACGAGCAAACGCGCGGGAGCGCCCGCCCGTTCCTCTCCCAGCAGCACCCGGCCCACGCGTTCCAGCAGCGCGGGGTCGCGCGCGAACCAGCCCGCCGTGTCGAAGCTCGGCGCGAGCGGGCACGCGCCCTCCAGGGATACGCGTCCGTGCGTGGGGCGGATGCCGTAAATGCCGCAGTAGCTCGCCGGAGCACGCACCGACCCGCCGGTATCGCTGCCGAGGGCAAAGTCGCACAACGCTGCGGCGACCGCTGCGGCAGAGCCGCTGGATGAACCGCCCGGAATGCGGCCCGGTGCGTTCACGTTGACCGGCGTCCCGTAATGCGGGTTTTCGCCGTTGAGACTGTAGGTGAGCTCGTCGGTATGCGTTTTGCCGACCATGTCGGCGCCTGCATCGAGCAGGCGCTGGACCGTGGGCGCAGTCCGCGCTGCAGCGCCGTGCGTGACGAACCATTCCGGGCTCCCGAAGCCGGTGCGGTGCCCCGCAATATCGTAGATGTCCTTCACTCCGAACGTGAGACCGGCAAGCGGTCCCGTACCGCAGCCTTTCACCGCCGCATGGCTATGCCGGCAGAACGCGCCGATGCGGTCGCGCTCAAGTATCGAATCCATGCTCTCCCCTAGGAACGTTCTTCAGCGCGACGCGAGCGCGGCGAGCAGCTTCTCGTGTATGCCGCCGAACGCGCCGTTACTCATCACGAGCACGTGGTCGCCGGGCTTGAGGGTTTCGACGATGTGCTGCACCAGCCGCTCGAAGCTTTCGCATACCCGCACTTTGTCACCGAGCGTCGCGAGCGCGCTTGCCGCATCCCAGCCGAGCCCGGCGCTGTAGCAGAAGACGCAATCCGCGCCCGCGAGGCTCGGCGCGAGCGCTTCCTTCATCACCCCGAGCTTCATGGTATTGGAGCGCGGCTCGAGGACCGCCACTATTCGAGCGCCGTCCACCTTCGCGCGCAATCCCGCGAGCGTCAGCTCGATCGCCGTCGGATGATGCGCGAAATCATCGTAGATCGTAATCCCGTTCACGCGGCCTTTCACTTCCATCCGCCGCTTCACGTTCCTGAATGCTGCGAGCGCCTCGATCGCGAGCGCTGGCGGCACACCCGCGTGGCGGGCGGCGGCGATCGCCGCAAGCGCGTTGAGGCGGTTATGGGCGCCGAGCAGATTCCAGCGCAGGCGCCCCTGCAACGCGCCGCGCCACGTGACGTCGAACGCGCCGCTCGCGTCCGGCGTTCCCGCCTGCCACTCCGGATCGGCGCCGAAGCGCTCGACCGGTGTCCAGCAACCGAGTTCGATTACGCGATCGAGGTTGGGATCGCTGCCGTTCGCCACGATGAGACCGTTTCCGGGAACCGTGCGCACGAGATGATGGAACTGAGTTTCGATCGACGCGAGATCCGGAAAGATGTCGGCGTGGTCGAATTCCAGGTTGTTGAGGACGACCGTGCGCGGCCGGTAGTGCACGAACTTGGAGCGCTTGTCGAAGAAGGCGGTGTCGTACTCGTCCGCCTCGATGACAAAGAACGGGGAATTGTCGCTCTTTCGTTCGTCGGCTCCGGAGTGCCGCGCCGATATGCCGAAGTTTTCCGGCACGCCGCCGATCAAAAAGCCGGGCGCGAGCCCGGCGTGCTCGAGTATCCACGCGAGCATCGAGGATGTCGTCGTCTTGCCATGCGTCCCCGCCACGGCGAGCACCCATTTGCCGCGCAGCACGTTTTCCGCGAGCCATTGCGGCCCAGAAACGTACGGCGCGCCGCGATCCAGGATCGCTTCCATCAGCGGATTGCCGCGCGTCACCACGTTCCCGATCACGTAGGCATCCGGCTCGAGACGCACCTCATCGGCGCCGTAGCCTTCGATAATCTCGATGCCGAGTGCGGCGAGCTGCGTGCTCATCGGCGGATAGACGTTGGCGTCGCAGCCGGTGACGCGGTGCCCCGCGGCCCGCGCGATCGCGGCGACACCGCCCATGAACGTGCCGCAAATGCCGAGGATATGGATATGCATGCCGGCTGCGATTTTAACGTGTCGCGGGCATCACGCCTTCAATGCGATGTCGGGGAGTGCGGACGAGCGCGTACCCGCAAGCGGCCGGTTGCCGGCGGCGTGATAGGTGAAGACCAGCGAGTACTTGGTGCTTTGCGTCTGATTCTGCCCGGCGGCGTGGAACAGCCGGCAGTGAAAGAAGAGCACGTCGCCCGGGTCGAGCTCCGCGGCGACTTCGGTTGCGAGCAGCGCCCGGTTCTCGTCAAGATTCGTGCGCAGGAATTTCGCCGCGTCGAGCCGATCGTGAGCGAAGCGCATGCGATGTGTCCCGGGCAGGAGCAGCAGGCAGCCATTTTCGCGCCGCTCGGGGCCGAGCGCGAGCCACAGCGACACGAGTTCCGGCCGCTCGAACGCCCAGTAGCGGATGTCCTGGTGCCATCCGGTCGCGCTGCTGTAGCGCGGGCTCTTGGTCATGATGCAGTTGTGATGCGCCTGCGAAAGCTCGATTTCCGGTCCCAGCAGCGCTTCGAGACGCTCGCGGACGGCGTCCGAGGTCGCCCACTCGCGAAAGAGCCGATTGCGCGCATACGCCTGGAGCAGTCTTCGCACTGTGCGCCCGCCTGGCGCCTCGCGCGAGGGCGGCGCGCCGGGATAGCTCAGATCCGCTTCGTACTCGAGCGGTGCGGCATGTGCATCGAGGTGGTGACGCGCAAGCTCCAGCATGCGGCTTACCGTCTCGGGCGCGGCGATGCTGCGCACGATCACGTAGCCGTCGCGCGCGAACTGCTCGAGCCCCGCGGCGCTGAATGGCTGCACCGCCTTGCTCATGTGCCGGCCGGCGCGCTGACGCGCCGCCCGAAGAAGAGCCAATAGAAGAGCAGCGATCCCACGGCAAGCGAAACGAACGAATACGTGGGATCGAGCTCGCGCGCCGTGAAAATGGATTCGCTCGTGAGGGCCGATCCTTCGTAATTCGCCACCAGCGCGAGCATGAGGTTGTTCGCCGCGTGGACGCCGATCGCGAGCTCGAGCCGCCCGTCGCGCAGCGTGACGACGGCGAGCAGCAGCCCGATCGTGAAATAGGCTGCGGCAAGGAGCGGCCCGCCGTGCCGCATTTCGGGGTTCATGAGATGCGGCAGCGTGAACACCACTGCGCTGGCCACGGCGATGGCGCCCGGTCGGCGCATGACCAGAGAGAGCGCCTGCATCACATAGCCGCGGAAGAGCAGCTCTTCGGTCGTCGTCTGGATCGGCGTCAGCACCAATGCAATCGCGGCAAAGACGAAAAACTCCGGCGCATCGAAGCTCAGGTAATAGCGATCGGGATAGAGCATGTGCTCCACCAGGGCGGCAATGAGCCCGATCGCGCTCCATGCCGCCGCGCCCTGCGCGATGCGCGACCACGCCACGCGGCGGTCGGGGCTCACGAGCGTCATCAGCGGCCGGCGGTGCAGGAACCGCATGGCGAGCGCGAGTCCCGCCAGCATCATCAGGATGCTGAAGTTGACCGCCAGGTAAACGGTGAGCGTATTGATGTAACCGCTCGTGACGAGCCAGAAGTAAGGAACGTAGCCCAGTAGCAGCCAGCAGAACAGGATGAGCGCGATGGCAAGCGCGTAGCGCCACCACTCGTTGCGGCCCTGGTGCACGAGCGCGAGATAGCGCGCCGCAGGCGTTTCCATTGCGCGATGTTTAACGAACGTTTGTTATCGAAAACGTGTGCCCCGATCGACCATCCTGCTACTTCGCATCATAAGCGAGATAGGATGCGAGCCAGCGCTCCATCTCCGGTACGTCCATATTCTTGCGGCGCGCGTAGTCCTCGACCTGGTCGCGCGCGAGCTTCCCGACCGCGAAATAACGCGACTCCGGGTGGGAAAAATAGAAGCCGCTCACCGACGAGGCAGGCTGCATGGCGTAGCTTTCCGTCACCCGGATGCCGACCTGCTCGCACTTGAGCAGCTCGAAGAGCGCACCCTTCTCGGTGTGATCGGGGCACGCCGGGTAACCGGGCGCCGGGCGGATGCCCCGGTATCGCTCCTTGATCAGCGCATCGTTGTCGAGGCCTTCATCGCGCGCGTAGCCCCAGAACTCCCTGCGCACGCGCTTGTGCAGGAGCTCCGCGAACGCTTCCGCGAGGCGGTCCGCAAGCGCCTTCAGCATGATCGCGGAATAGTCGTCGTGCGCCTTTTCGAACTCGTCGAGCTTTTTCTCGATGCCAATCCCCGCCGTCACTGCAAAGGCGCCGATGTAGTCCTTCACGCCCGCGCCGCGCGGCGCGATGAAGTCGGCAAGGCAGTAGTTGGGCCGGCCCGTGGGCTTCACGTTCTGCTGGCGCAGGTTGTGCCACGTCATCGACCGCCGCTCGCGCGCTTCATCGGCGTAGATCTCGATATCGTCGTCGACCGCGGCGGCGGGAAAGAGCCCGAAGATACCGTTCGCCGTGAGCCAGCGGCCTTCGATGATCTTCCTGAGCATCGCCTTGCCTTCGGCGAGCACGTTGCGCGCCGCCTCGCCGACGACCGCATCTTCCAGGATCGCGGGATACGGGCCGGACAATTCCCAGGTCTGGAAGAACGGTCCCCAGTCGATGTACTGCGCGATCTCGGCAAGATCGTAGTTCTTCAAGACCTTGATCCCCGGCTGCTCGGGACGCGGCGGCAAGTATTCGGTCCAGTCCGTGCGGAAAGCATTCGCGCGCGCCTTGGCGAGCGGTATGAGCTCGGGTCCCTTCTTGCCCTGATGCTGGCGCCGGACCCGCTCGTACTCGTTCCGGACGTCCTTGAGATAACCCTCGCGCAGCTCGTCGGACAGCAGGTTGCTGCATACCGACACGCTGCGCGAGGCGTCGGGCACCCACACCACGGGACCGTGATAATGCGGCGCGATCTTGACCGCCGTGTGCACGCGCGAGGTCGTCGCGCCGCCGATCAAAAGCGGAATGTCGAAGCCCTCGCGCTCCATCTCGCGCGCGTTGTGCGCCATCTCTTCCAGCGAAGGCGTGATGAGGCCCGAGAGCCCGATGATGTCGCACTTCTGCTCGCGGGCGACTTCCGAGATCTTCTTCCACGGCACCATCACGCCCAGGTTGATCACCTCGTAGTTGTTGCACTGGAGGACGACCGCGACGATGTTCTTGCCGATGTCGTGCACGTCGCCCTTCACTGTGGCGACGACGATCTTTCCCTTCGGGCGCACATCGCCGAGCTTCGCCTTCTCGGCCTCGATGAACGGCACGAGGTGGGCCACGGCCTGCTTCATGACGCGCGCGCTCTTCACCACCTGCGGCAGGAACATCTTGCCGGAGCCGAAGAGGTCTCCCACCACGTTCATGCCGTCCATGAGCGGCCCTTCGATGACCTGGATCGGCCGCTCGTGCTTGAGCCGCGCTTCCTCGGTGTCCTCGACGATCCAGTCGGCAATCCCCTTCACGAGCGCGTGAGTGAGCCGCCCCTCGACGCTGCCCTTGCGCCAGGCGAGGTCCTCCGCTTCGGTTCTGCCTTTCCCTTTGACGGTCTCGGCAAAAGCCACCATGCGCTCGGCCGCATCGGGGCGGCGGTTGAAGATGATGTCCTCGACGTGCTCTAGCAGGTCCTTCGGGATCTCCTCGTAGACGCCGAGCTGCCCCGCGTTCACGATCGCCATGGTGAGGCCGGCCTTGACCGCGTGATAGAGGAACGCGGTGTGGATCGCTTCCCGCACCGGGTCGTTGCCGCGGAACGAGAACGAGATGTTGGAGAGACCCCCACTCACCCGCGCGTGCGGCAGGGTGTGGCGGATGATGCGCGTCGCCTCGATGAAATCCTGGCCGTAATTCGCGTGCTCTTCGATCCCGGTCGCGATGGCGAAGATGTTGGGATCGATGATGACGTCTTCCGGCGGGAAGCCGATCTCGTCGACGAGGATGTGATAGCAGCGCTTCGCGATCTCCACGCGCCGCTCGAGCGTATCGGCCTGTCCCTTCTCGTCGAAGCTCATCACGACCGTGGCCGCGCCGTAGCGGCGCGCGAGCTTCGCGTGCTTGACGAACTCGTCCTTGCCTTCCTTCAGGCTGATCGAGTTCACCACGCACTTGCCCTGCACGCATTTGAGCCCCGCCTCGATCACTTCCCACTTGGACGAGTCGATCATGACCGGCACGCGCGAGATGTCCGGCTCGGCGGCAATGAGATTCAAGAAGGTCGTCATCGCCTGCTTCGAATCGAGCATCGCCTCGTCCATGTTGACGTCGATGATCTGCGCGCCGTTTTCCACCTGCTGGCGCGCGACGGACAGCGCCGCGGCGTAGTCGCCGGCGAGGATCAGGCGCGCGAACGCCTTCGATCCCGTGACGTTGGTGCGCTCGCCGATATTGACGAAAAGCGAATCCTCGCCGATGTTGAGCGGCTCGAGCCCCGAAAGCCGCGTCCTGTGTTCGATTTCCGGGACCTTGCGGGGCGCCGCGCCTTTCAGCGCCTCGGCAATCGCCTGGATGTGCGCGGGCGTGGTGCCGCAGCAGCCGCCGGCGATGTTGATGAAGGCGGCGTCGGCAAAATCGCGCAGAAAAGCGGCGGTCTGCTCCGGCGTCTCGTCATAGCCGGTCGGCGCGAGCGGATTGGGTAAGCCGGCGTTGGGGTACGCACACACGTAGGTGTCCGCGACTTGGGAGATCTCCTCGATGTACGGGCGCATCAACTTCGCGCCCAACGCGCAGTTGAGCCCGATCGAGAACGGACGCGCATGGCGCACCGAGTTCCAGAACGCTTCCGGCGTCTGGCCCGAGAGCGTGCGGCCCGAGGCGTCGGTGATCGTGCCGGAAATCATCAGTGGCACCCGGGCTCCACGCGCTTCAAAAAGCTGGTCGATCGCGAAGAGCGCGGCCTTTGCGTTCAAGGTGTCGAAGATGGTCTCGAGGAGGAGCACATCCACGCCGCCGTCGAGTAGCCCGCGCGCCGCCTCGCTATAGGCAGCGACGAGTTCGTCGAAAGTCACGTTGCGGAAGCCCGGATCGTTGACGTCCGGCGAGATCGATGCCGTACGATTGGTGGGGCCGAGCGCGCCCGCGACGAAACGCGGCCGTGCCGGGCCCCGCGCCTCGTACTCTTCCGCGACACCGCGCGCAAGCTTCGCCGCTTCGCAATTGAGCTCGTAGACGAGGTGCTCCAGGTGATAGTCGGCCTGCGCGATCGCCGTCGAATTGAAGGTGTTGGTCTCGATCACGTCCGCGCCGGCGTCGAGATACTGCGCATGGATTTCGCGAATGATCTGCGGCTGCGTGAGCGTGAGAAGATCGTTGTTGCCCTTGAGATCGTGACCGAAGTCGCGAAAACGGCGCCCGCGATAGTCCTCTTCCGCGAGGCGGTAGCCCTGGATCATGGTTCCCATGGCGCCGTCGAGGATGAGGATGCGTTCCCGGAGCAGTGATTCGAGTCGGGCAATGCGGGCGTTCATGAAACTTCGGCGACGAGGCGCAAGCGGCGCCATGCTGCAAAAGGCATGAAGTTTATCATGCACGCCAGGCGCGCCCCGCACCCGCGCGTCGCCGCGGGCGCGTCAGCCTATATAATCGCCGCGCCTTAATGCGGAGCCTACGCGATGACGCATCTCGAGCCGAAAGAGGCCCACGAGTTCCTCAGGAAGAATCCCGACGCGGTCTTCGTCGATTGCCGGAGCGACATGGAATATTTCTTCGTCGGCCATCCCGTGGGCGCAGTGCTCGTCCCATGGAGCGACGGGCCGAACTGGGAGGTGAATCCCGAGTTCGTCGCGCAGGTGAGAAAAGCGGCGAACGGGGACCGGCCCATCGTGCTGATCTGCCGCAGCGGCAATCGGTCTCTCGATGCCGCCCGCGCGCTCGAGCAAGCGGGCTTCACCCAGGTCTACAACGTCCTCCACGGCTTCGAAGGCGAGCTCGACGAGAATCACCATCGCAACTTGAAAAGCGGCTGGCGCTTCGACGGTCTGCCGTGGGAGCAGTCTTAGGCGGATCCCGTCGCGCCGCAAAAAGTCCCCAACGCTATCCCGCGCGGGCAGTCGCGAGCGCCCGCGGCTGCAGGCGCAGATAGGTGATCCACGAGAGGCAGCCGAGCGCCAAGAGCCCCGTCATGGCGAGCGCCAGCGTCACGTCGGAATGCGACACGAGCGGCGAGAGCAGCCCCGCGCTCAGGCTCGAAATGAAGCTGTGCATGAACCCCTGAAGCGAAGCGGTCGCACCGCGATTGCGTGGAAAGATATCGAGCGCGAGGAGGGTCATGCTCGGCATCGCGAGCGCCATGCCGACGGTGTACACCATGATCGGCAACACCGACCACGGGAGCGCGGGCGGCGCGAGGCTGCTGTAAGTCAGGTTGACAGCCGCGGCGCAGAACATGATGGCATAAGCGATGCTTACCGTGCGCTGTGGGGAGAGCACCCCGGCGACACGCCCGGATATGAACGCGCCACAGGTGACGCCGATGATGCCCGGGAGGAACAGCCAAGCGAACTGCTTCTCGTTGAGGCCGAGCAAGTCATACACAAAAGCCGGGGCGGACACGATATAGATAAAGAAGCCGGCGAAATTGAGTCCCACCCCGACGCAGAGGAGCAGGAGCGGGACGTTGCGCGCCAGCATGAGATAGGTTCGAGCGAGCGGCAGCAGCTTGAACGGCTGGCGCAATTCGGGCGGATGGGTTTCCGGCAGGTGCGCCCACGAAACCGCGAGCAGCACCAATCCGTACGCGGCGAGAAAAAGAAACACCGCCTGCCAGCCGAACCACGATTGAAGCCACCCGCCCACCAGCGGCGCGATCGCGGGAGCAAGGCCGAAGATCATCGTGACGAGCGACATCAGGCGCTGCGCCGCGTGGCCCTCGAAGCTGTCGCGAATAACGGCGCGCCCCACCACCATTCCGGCTCCCGCAGAGGCACCCTGCAGCACGCGGAAGAAGAGCAGGTGGCTGAAATCCCTGGCGGCCGCGCAGCCGATCGAGGCGGCGATGTACACCACGAGGCTTGCCAGAATCACGGGACGCCGACCAAACGAGTCGGAAAGCGTGCCGTGGAACAACGTCATGATCGCAAACGTGAGGAAATAGACGCTCAGCGTCTGCTGGAGCTGCGCCGGGGTGGCACCCAGATCGCGGCCCATCGCGGGGAAGGACGGCAGATAGGTGTCGATCGTGAACGGCCCGATCATGGCGAGCCCGGCGAGGATCGCCGCGAGGATGGGCATTGAAAGCGCCGGGCGCTGCAAGTCGAATCAGCCTTTGACTCGTTGAACGGGGGGAGGAACGCCGCACGATGACGGAAGCCGGATTATACGGTTCCGGGTTACGATGCCTCACACTTGGGCACTGCAAACGAGGCACCGATGAAGATAGACGAGATCGTGGATGACCTGGTGAGCGCGAACCGAATTCTCTACGCGGAGGGCGTCGTCGACGGCTTCGGACACGTGAGCGCACGCCATCCCGCGGATCCCGCCCGCTTCCTGCTCTCGCGCAGCATGGCGCCCGCGCTCGTCACGAATGACGATGTAATGGAGTTCGATCTCGACGCCAACCCGGTCGACGCGAGCGGGCGGCGCAGCTATCTGGAGCGCTACATCCACAGCGAAATCTACCGCGTGCGACCCGACGTGCAGGCGATCGTGCACAGTCATTCGCCAGCGCTCATTCCGTTCGGCGTGACGGCGACGCGACTCAAGCCGGTCTTCCACATGACGGGGTTTCTGGGGGTGCCGGCACCCGTGTTCGAGATCAGGGTGGCCGCGGACACGGAAACCGACATGCTGATCCGCACGCCCGCGCTCGGCGCGGCGCTCGCCGCCACATTGGGACAGGCTCCGTTTGCGCTGATGCGCGGCCATGGCGCTGTCGCCGTCGGCCATTCAATAAAGCAGGTGGTGTACCGCGCAATCTACGCCGAGGTGAACGCGCGCGTTCAGTCTGAGGCGGCGCGCCTCGGAGAAGTCACTTATCTCACGGAGGGCGAAGCGGCGAGCGCAGCCGCCGCGAACGACGCCCAGCTCGACCGTCCGTGGGAGCTCTGGAAGCGCAAAATCATGGGGACAGACCCGTAAGCGGGCCTGTCCCTATCAATAGCTGGCTCTTTTTACCCTCCGCGTCGCCGACCACGGCGACCGCGCCGCGGTTGCTGCTCTTCACCCCCGCCGCGCCCCCCTTGCTGTTCCTCGCCGCCTACTTGCTCCTCGCGTTGCATGCCTTCCTGCCCGCGGCGCTGCGCCTGTTGCGCAGCCTGCTGAGCGGCCTGTTGCGTCGTCTGACGCATCTGATCAAGCGTCTGCTCGGTGCGCTGGCTCACTTCCTCCACGCCTTGCCGCATCTGCTGCGCCACCTCAGCCGTCTGCTGCTCCACCAGTTGCCCGACCTGCTGCTGTACGAGGCTCAGCGTCTCGTTGGTGTGGCGCATGAGGTTGAGCGCCTGCTGCGCACCGGTGATGAAGAGCTCGGACAGATTGTCCGCGCCGGCGCGGCCGAGCATTTGGGTCCAGTCCGGCGCGCCAAACAGTGCGGCGCTCCGTCCCTGCGCACGCAGCAGCGCGCGCGCCGTGGACGCCTGCAGCTCAACAAGCCGCGCCGCGCCCTGCACCATGATGTCTGCAATATTTGCAGGTTGTGACCTTTCCTGACCGCGTTGTTGCATACCTAAGGCTCCTTTCCCGGGTCTCCTGATACAAAAAGTTTGTCCTGCCCTTCCGCCCGCATCACGGAGGGCGACCGTGTTGCAATGCAAGATGCGTGCCGGGCGTTGCGATGCGGGGCGACATTGGAAAGTCGTCACTGTTCAAAGCATTGGCGTGCGAGACCTCGACGCGCTGGGTGCAGCGATCGGTGAGCCGCTGCAAATTCTGCAAACCGGCCTAGTGTTTTGGAAAACTCTGCACGACAATTCGCGAGCGCCGGCTCGGAATGCGGTGCAGCGCGCCGGGACAAATCCATATGACCGAACCTATGCCTGCTGGCTCGAACAGGCTCGATAGGCCGGTCGATGTGCGTACCGACCACGCGCTCGGCGACTCCAGCGCCCAACTCACGCTGATCGAGTACGGGAGCTTCAATTGCCCCTCGTGTCGCGCCGCGCACGAAATCATCGCAAGTCTGCGCGATCGCTTCGGCAAGCGCTTGCGCTACGTATTCCGGCACCGGCCGCTCACCGGCAACGAGAATGCGCTGCGCGCGGCGGAGCTCGCCGAATTCGCGCATGAGACCGTCGGACGGTACTGGGAAGCGCACGACGATCTGATACGGCGCGGCCCGCGCGCGGGATCGGCGGATTTCCGGGCTGTGGCGGAAGAACTCGCGCTGCCAGTACACGACGCCGATCGCGAGGACGCATGGCGCAGCGCCCGCGAAAAAGTCCGCGCCGATGTGGAAAGCGCGCGGCGCAGCGGCGCGCTGTTTTCCCCGACCTTTTTCATCAATGACCGGCGCTACGACGGTCCGTGGGACGAAAGCTCGCTCAGCGAAGCGCTCGTCGGATCGCTCGCTCACCGCGTCCAGACCGCAGCGCTCGACTTTGCGCGGTGGGCGCCCTCTACCGGTCTGCTGCTGCTCGCCATGACGCTGACTGCGATAGCGTTGACGAATTCGCCGCTCGGACCGCAGTTCACGGCGCTATGGCAGACGCCGTTCGGATTGCGCGTCGGTGAAGCGACCTTTGAGCTCCCCCTGCGGGTCTGGATCGACGACGGGTTGCTCACCGTCTTTTTTCTCGTCGTCGGGCTGGAAATCAAGCGCGAATTGACGGTGGGCCGCCTCGCTTCGCCGCGCGCGGCAGCGCTCCCGATCGCTGCAGCGCTGGGCGGCATGGTGTTGCCCGCCGCGCTCTTTCTCGCCATCGTGCCGCCCGGACCGCTGAGTGCGGGATGGGCGATACCCACGACCACCGACACGGCGTTCGCCGTGGCGCTCATCGCGCTGCTCGGGACGCGGGTGCCGGTGGAGCTTCGCATATTCCTCACGGCAGCCGTTATCGTCGACGACCTGGCCGCCATCGTGATCGTTGCGCTTTTCTATTCCTCCGGCCTCGACTATCCCTACGTCGCAGCCGCGGTCGCCGTGACGGCGCTCCTCGCCGTCTTCAATCGTAGCGGTGTCTACGCGCCGCTCCCGTATGCGCTGCTCGGCATCCTGCTCTGGAGCTGCCTGCACGCGGGCGGGCTGCACGCCACCCTCGCCGGCGTGATCGTTGCGGCCGTCACGCCAACGCGGCCGCCCCCCAATTTGAAGGCGCTGACCGCCCAGGCGCAAAACCTGATCGAACATGAACTGCGGACAGCCGAAGAAAAGGTGCTGCGCCGGGGGCCGTCCGAGGATGCGCTGCGCGCGCTCGACGCCATACACGATCGCATCGAGTCGCCCGCCGACAAGCTGCTGCGCACGGTGGAGCCGTGGTCGAGCTACCTCGTGCTGCCGGTCTTTGCGCTCGCCAATGCCGGCCTCGCCTGGCGCGAGGTGTCGATTGCGGGACATGAAGCGCTGATCGCCGGTATCGTTACGGGACTCGTGCTCGGCAAGCCCCTCGGCATGACGCTCGCGGCGGCCGTGGCAGTCCGACTCGGCGTCGCGGCCAAGCCCGCCGCTTATTCATGGATGCAGCTACTCGGCGCGGGCATGCTTGCCGGGATAGGCTTCACCATGTCGCTCTACATCGCCAGCAAGGCGTTTCCCGATGAGAACGATTTCATCGCTTCAAAAGTGGCAATCTTTCTTGCTTCGCTGGCGGCAGGCGGCCTCGGCACGGTCTGTCTGCGCGCGGCGGCCGCACGGGACGGCCGATGAACGCCGATCGAATGCCAGTCGTGTTTTTTCGGGCACGGCAATTCGAGATCAACGCCTCGCCTCACGGCGAGCGCGGGTTGCCGCGGGCCGGAGCCGCACCACGAGCGCGATGCCCCGCCTCGACGCCGCACGTTCGGCGGCGCCAGCGACTTCATCGGCGCGCTGCACCGTCCACTCCGGGGGAACGCGCAATTCGACGAACGCGAAGCGGTCGGCCCCGCCGCGCCGCGTGCGCAAGTTGGAAAAGGTAACGCCCCGCGATTCCAATGACTTCAGCATCTGGTTTATCGCGCGGATGTCCTCGTCGGCGAGCGCCGCGTCCATCAACCCGTGGAAGGAGCGCCACACGAGCCACCATCCTTCGCGGAGGATGTTGAACGCAACGAGGATCGCAACCACGGGATCGAGCCAATCCCATCCCGTCCATCCCGCCAGCCCGACGCCGACGATGACGCCCGCTGTCGTCCACACGTCCGTCATCAGGTGGCGGCCGTCCGCTTCCGCGGCGAGCGAATCGTGCGCCTTGCCGACCCGGAGAAGGATGCGCGCGACGAGAAAATTGACGAGCGCCGCCGCCACCGAGAGTGCGGTTCCGAGACCCAGCAATTGCAGCGGTTGCGGAACCATGATGCGCTGCGCGGCGGCGATCAGTATCCCGGCGGCTGCAACGACAATCATCACGCCTTCGAACGCGGACGCGAAGTATTCGGCTTTGCCGTGGCCGAAGGGATGGCCGCGGTCTGCCGGGCGCCGGGCGTAGGTTAACATCAGCAGTGCGAAGGACGCGCCGACCAGATTCACCAGGGACTCGAGCGCGTCGGAAAGAAAGCCGACCGACCCGGTCACCCAGGATGCCGTCCATTTGAGTGCAATGGTCGCAATGGCGGCGCCGAGCGAGAGCCATAGCGCCTGTTGAGGGGTCATGGTTCTGATGTTCAGCATCGGCGTGCGCATCGCATCGTTGTGTCGGGCTCGGGGGTCATGCACGAACGGATCACTTTTTGCGACACGGTGAACCCGCCCGCATCATGAACGACAAGCCGCCGCTCGTGAAGATAGGCAGCGATGAAGCCTGCAGGCGCGACGCCGAGCAAGTCGCGCGCCTGCTCGCGACCGATCTCGGACGCGGCCTCACTTCCGAGGAAGCGGCAAGGCGCCTCAGGACGGTGGGGCCCAACGAGCTGCGCGCGGCACCACCGGTTCCGCGCTGGCGGCGCCTGCTCGCCCAGTTCCAGGATCCGCTCATCTATCTGTTGCTCGCGGCCATCGCCATATCGCTCGTTGCGTGGGTGATCGAGGGCATGGCCGGCTGGCCGGTCGATGCGCTAGTCATCGTCCTCATCGTCGTGATGAACGCTGTCATCGGTTACATCCAGGAAACCAAAGCCGAGAGCGCGGTGGCGGCCCTGCAGCGCATGACCGCCGTTACTTCGGCGGTGCTGCGAGACGGGCAGTTAAAGCGCGTCCCGAGCTCGGAGCTCGTACCGGGCGACGTGCTGGTCCTCGAGGAAGGCGATTCGGTGGGCGCCGACGGGCGCCTCTTCCAGAGCGTCTCGCTCCGCGTCCAGGAAGCATCCCTCACCGGCGAAAGCGAGGCGGTACTGAAGACGAGCGCGACACTCAGCGAAGCCGGGGCACTCGGCGACCGCTTCAACATGGTGTTCAAGGGCACGGCCGTGGTGCAGGGATCGGGCCGCGCGATCGTCACTGCGACCGGCATGGCGACCGAGATGGGCGCGATCGCCGAAATGCTCGAAGCGACGCGCGAGGAGCCGACACCGCTGCAGAATGAAGTGGCTCGGATCGGGCGCACGCTCGGCGCGGCGGTGCTCGTAATCGCCGTCGTCGTCGTGGCGACCGTACTTCTCATATCGGACATTCGCGGAGCGGGCGACGTCGTGACCGTTCTGCTCCTCGGTGTCTCGCTCGCCGTGGCGGCCGTGCCGGAGGGACTCCCGGCGATTCTCTCGCTCGTGCTCGCGATGGGCGTGCAGCGCATGGCGAAGCGCAATGCCATCGTGAAGAAGCTTTCCGCGGTGGAGACGCTCGGCTGCGCTTCGGTCATCTGCTCCGACAAGACGGGAACGCTCACGCGATCGGAGATGACGATCCAGCGGCTGGTGACTGCGTCCGGAGAGAGCCGGGTCACCGGCGTGGGTTACACGCCCGAGGGACGCGTCGAAGGGCCGGACGGAGAGCCCGTCTCCGGCGCGATACTTGCCGAACAGGTCCTTCTGCTGAACCTCGGTAGCCTCGCAAGCAACGCAAGGTTGCGTCAAGCCGAGGACGGATCGTGGCACATCGAGGGCGACCCCACTGAAGCGGCGTTTCTCGTGGCCGAGCGCAAGCTCGGTGCGACAGAGCGGCGCGCGCGTCGGTTCACCCGCGTCCGGGAAATCCCCTTCAGCTCAGAGCGCAAAATGATGTCCATCATCGTCGCGGATCATGAGCAGCAGGGACGCCTGATCGCTGTAACGAAGGGCGCGCCGGACGTGCTCCTGCAGCGGTGCACCCGTTTGCAGCACGGGATGGACGTCGTTCCGCTCGACCACGCGTGGCGCCAGCGCATCCTCGCGGATATCGACAAGCTCACGGATGAGGCGTTGCGCACGCTCTCGGTGGCTTACCGTCCGCTCGATCCCGGAGAGGAAACAGCGGCCGACGAGGCCATCGAACGCAATCTCATTTTTGTAGGCACGGTTGGAATCATCGACCCGCCTCGCCCGGAGGCCAGGGAGGCGATTCGCGAGGCGCGCCGCGCGGGTATTCGGGTCATCATGATCACCGGAGACCATCCACGCACCGCCGTACGGATCGCAACCGACCTGGGCATCGCCGAGCCAGGGGCACGGGCATTGAGCGGCCCCGAGATCGACGCGCTCGACGATACGGCATTCACCCGCGCCGTGCGCGAAGTCTCGGTCTACGCGCGCGTCGCGCCGAAGCACAAGCTGCGCATCGTGGATGCGCTGCAGGCCGACGGCCACGTCGTCGCCATGACGGGCGACGGCGTCAATGACGCGCCCGCGCTCAAGTCGGCGGACATCGGCATCGCCATGGGCATCACCGGGACCGAGGTCACCAAGCAGGCCGCGAAGATGATCCTCGCCGACGACAACTTCGCAACCATCGTCGCGGCCGTGCGCGAGGGGCGCGTCATCTTCGACAATATCCGCAAGTTCCTGCGCTACCTGCTCTCGTCGAACATGGGCGAAGTGCTGACGGTGTTCTTCGGCGTGGTGCTCGCCACGGTCATCGGGCTCACGCAGAGCGGGGAAGGGCTCGCGCTGCCGCTGCTTGCAACGCAGATCCTGTGGATCAACCTCGTCACCGATTCCGGCCCCGCGCTCGCAATGGGGGTCGACCCGCAGACCGCCGACGTGATGTCGCGCGGCCCGCGCCGCCCCGGCGAGCGCGTGATCGACGCCCGAATGTGGGCGACGGTCGTGCGGACCGGGCTCGTCATGGCCGCGGTCACGCTGCTCACCCTCGACCTTTACCTGCCGGGCGGCCTCATCGAAGGAGGCCGCGATTTTGCCAACGCGCGCACCGCAGCCTTCACCGTGCTCGTTTTCGCGCAGCTCTTCAACGCGCTCAACGCGCGTTCCGAGAGCACCAGCGCCTTTCATCACCTCTTCGTCAACGGGTGGTTGTGGGGGGCGCTGGTGCTGTCGATACTCTTGCAGATCGCCGTCGTCCATGCGGACGTTCTCAACGTGGCGTTCGGCACCGTCCCCCTTACGCTCGACCAGTGGTTCGTGTGCGCCGCCATGGCGAGCATCGTGTTGTGGCATGCGGAAGCGCGCAAATGGATCGAACGTGTGAGGTAGAAAGGAGCTGATATGAACGCGTTGTGCGTAGCAGTGAAGACGTACGGACCGCAATTCCATCAGGGCAATCTTCGGCGGCGGGTGTTGTCGAACCAGCGTGCTGCCGACTTCGTGCAGCCCTGTTCCCCCATGCGTAGAGCGAGAGCGTGCAAAGCGTCGCTGGCCCCCGCATTGTGTTTTCCATTTTGCTGTCCGCCTGGGCAGTTGCGAGCCACGCCACGCGTGCCCGAGCTGACGCATTCGGCCGCCCCACGTCCCTCATGGGAATCGAACTCCGCACGATTGCTGCCTCCCCATAGTCCGGGCGGAATATCGCTCAGCCTTCCAGCGAGCGAACGCGCAAACGAGGCCGCAGCCGGGACGGCGGTCGGAAGTCGAGATGGGTTGCCGGGAAAACCGTGGGGCAGTGAAAAAAGCTATCTCATCCCGGCGCTGGAGATCATCGGCTTCAATGCGGCGCTCAACCTGTTCAACCGCGCTTACTTCGGTTGCTGCGATCCCGACGTGACGCTCTCTTCCATCTGGCGCAACCTCAAGGCGAGCTGGGTCACAGACGACAGCACTTTCACGGTGAATCAGTTGGGGCACCCCTACCAGGGATCGATGTATCATGGCTTTGCGCGGGCATCCGGGCTCAACTACTGGGAAGGCCTCG
>CAMPGR010000010.1 GCA_946885605.1 uncultured Pseudomonadota bacterium | reverse complement strand
GCGGGAGACGCGCCTTTGTACGGAATGTGCCGCATGTCGAGCCCCGACATCGAACGAAATAGCTCCATCGCCATGTGGCTCGGTCCGCCGACGCCGGACGAAGCATAGTCGAGCCCGGCGGGGCGCTTCCTCGCAAGCTCGATCAGCTCGCCGATCGTGCTTGCACCGAGAGCGGGGCTCGCGAGCAGAACGAAAGGGACGGAAGCGAGTTGGGTTACCGCTTCGAAATCCTTGAGCAGATTGTAATTGAGGCTGGGATACAGGCTGACGGCAATCGTGTGCGCGACGTTCGCTTGGAGGAGCGTGTAGCCGTCGGGCGCCGCCTGTGCCGCAACTTCCGCAGCAATGTTTCCGCCTGCGCCTGCGCGGTTGTCGACGACGAGCGTCTGCCCGAGATCCGCGCCGACTTTCTGCCCGACGATCCGTGCGAGGTTGTCCGCTCCGCCGCCCGGAGGAAACGGGACGACGAAGCGCAACGGCTTGTGGGGATAGGTTTGCGCGGCCGCCGATGCAGCGGCGCCGAGGACGATCGCTGCGCATGAGACCAGAGCGGCAAACCGCATAATCCTCCTCAGAGCATGGTGAGCTTGGGCCCGCGCTGCAGCGCCGGAACGACGAATGCACGCACACGCGCTGGCCGATGCTAAATCAGCCCGCATGCGGCCGGCAAAGAACATTTGCTTATCGGGCTATGCGGGAAGGTAATGGAACGGCAGCTTACGCCACCGTTCGCGAGGCCGCGTTTCGAATCGCCTGCTCCACGCGCTCGCGCGTAAGGTGGCCGGCGAACATCTCGATGAAGGCATAGGTGTAGCCGCGCAGATAGTGGTTCTGGCGGATGCCGATGTGTATGGTGTTCGGCTCGAAGAGGTGGCTCGCGTCGATCGCGCGCAGCGCCCGGTCGCGCCTCGCGTCGAAGGCCATGCGCGGCAGGACCGCGATGCCGAGCCCGAACTCGACGTAAGTCTTGATGACATCGGCATCGATCGCGTTCAGCACGACGTTCGGCGCAAGGCCCTGCGCCTCGAACGCGCGCACGATGCGCGAGCGCGCGATGAAGGAGAAGTCGTAGGTAATCAGCGGATACTCGGCGAGCTTTTGCAGCGTGAGCTTCTTCACCCGGAGCAGCGGATGCCCCGCGGGCGTCAGCACCACGCGCGGCAACTCGTAACACGCGAGCATCACCATTCCCGGCACCGGGTCCACCGTTTCGGCGGCGATCGAAATGTCCGCATTGCCGGAGAGCACGAGCTGGGACACTTCCGCCGGCGTTCCCTGGCGCAGATTGAGGCGCACGCCGGGAAACTCCTTGGAGAAGCGCCGGATCACCGCGGGAAGCGCATAGCGGGCCTGGGTATGCGTCGTCGCGATGGTGAGGACGCCGCTCGACTCGTCCGCGGATTCGCGCGCCGCTTCGGTGATGTTGCGCGCTTCCCTCAGCACGCGCTCCGCCATGGCGACGATCTTCGCGCCCGCGTCGCTCAGGCGCACCAGCCGTTTGCTGTTGCGCACGAAGAGCTCGACCCCGAGCTCGGTCTCGAGCAGCTGCAGCTGCCGGCTCAACCCCGGCTGCGAGATGTGCAAGGCCTCCGCCGTGCGCGAAATGTTGAGCCCGCGCCGCGCCACTTCGGTGAGGTAGCGCAGCTGCTGCAGCGTCACGGGGCGCCCATAAGCATAAGTTGGATTAGTATAACTTTACATTGTTTGTTCGCATAATCGCGCTCGCGTATAGTCGCTGTGCAATCGGCCCACTGCAGGAGACAGATTCCCCCATGATGATGCTCGAGCACGAAGCGAAAAAGCTCCTCGACTCGGTGCGCGTGCCGGTGCCGCGGGGCATCGTCGTTCGCCGCGAGAAGCGCAGCGTATCCGGGGCGCCGGCGAAGGTCGCGCAGTACCCCGTCGCCGTGAAGGCTCAGGTCCGCAGCGGTGGGCGCGGCAAGCAGGGCGGCGTGGTGAAGGTCGAGGATGCGGCGGCGCTCGCCGCGGCGATGGAGCGGCTCTTCGCGATGGACTTCGGCGGCGAGAAGCCGGAAGCGCTTTTCATCGAGCCGTGGCTTGCGATCGACCGCGAGCTCTATCTTTCGGTGACCGTGGACGGTCGCGCCGACGGCTACGTGGTGATGTATGGGCCCCAGGGCGGTGTCGACATCGAGGACGGCGCGCCACCTGCGCGCTACCCGGTCGGCGCCGCTCATCGTTTCCGCACGCACGAGCTGCGCGCCGTGCTCGCGGCGCACGAAGCGGATTACGCGCTGCGCGAAAAAGTGATCGCGCTCGCTCAACGCCTCATCCGCGCCGCCGCGCTCCACGACTGCACGACGATCGAGATCAATCCCCTCGTGCGGCTCGCGGACGGCGACGTCGTCGCGGCCGACGCCAAGGTGGTGCGCGACGAATGGGCGGCGTTCCGCAATCGCGAGATCGCGAACGCTCTCGAAGAGAACAAGCGGCGCGCCGACCGCCTTCTGCGTGATTGCCTCAACATGCAGCACATGTACGTGCCGCTCGATGGCGACATCGCGCTCATCTCCGGCGGCGCCGGCATGACGATGGCCGCGATGGACATGATCGACGAGCACGGCGGCCGGCCGGCGTGCTTTCTCGACTGCAGTCCCGGCCCCACCTCGACGCGCGGCTACCGCCCCGCGTTCGCCATGCTCGACGCCAATCCGAGAGTGAAAGTCATACTGGTGAGCGTATTCGGCGGCGGCACGCAAATGCAGCGCGTAGCGAACGCGATGAAAGAGATCATGGCGGAGCGCAGGAGCCGCAAGCCTGTGGTGTTCCGGCTGGACGGGACCAATGTCGATCAGGTGCCTGGGATTTTCAGTGAGTTCGGCGCGCGCAATCATCCCACGCTGGAGGAGGCCGTCGCCGAAGCGGTCAGTCTCGCGAAAGGAGCGCAATGAGCATACTGCTCGATCGCAGCAACCGGGTGCTGATCCAGGGCATAACGGGTCAGATGGGGACTTTCTTCGTTGAGGACGCCCGCAAGTACGGGACGCAGATGGTTGCCGGGGTCTCGCCGGGACGCGACGGCACGCGCGTGGGCGACGTGCCCGTCTTCGGCAGCGTCCGCGACGCGCGTGCTGCGACGGGCGCGGATACGGCCATCGTATTCGTCCCGCCCGCGGCGGTTCTCGGCGCGACGCTCGAGGCCATCGAATCGGGCTGCCGCCTGGTTGTCGCGACCGCAGACGAGCTGCCGGTGCAGGATGCGATCGACATCCGCGCTGCGGCGAAAGCGCATGGCGCGCACTTCGTCGGGCCCAACACGCCGGGGCTCATCTCGCCGGGCAAGGCGAAGTTAGGCTTCATGCCCTCGTTCTGCTATCGGGAAGGCAACGTCGGCGTCATCTCGCGCAGCGGGTCGCTGTCGTACGAGTGCTGCAAGCGGCTCACGCTCGCCGGCATCGGGCAGTCCACGGTGGTCGGCATCGGCGGCGATCCGGTGAAGGGCACGACCGCCGCGGAGGCGCTCGAGCTTTTCCATGGCGATCCGGACACGCACGCGGTGCTGTACCTCGGCGAGATCGGCGGCACGGAGGAGAGCTTCGTCGCCGAATATGCCGCGCGCGGCGATGCCAAACCGGTGGCCGCGTTGATCGTCGGCTACACGGCTCCGCCTGGCAAGAAAATGGGCCACGCCGCGGCGCTCATCGGCTCGAAAGCGGAAAGCCACGCAGCGAAGCTCGCGATGCTGCGCGGAGCCGGCGTTCATGTGGCCGACGGCCTGTCCGGCGTCGTGCCGACCATGCAGAACGCGCTTTCCGCCGCCGCGGCGCCCGCGCAGGACGTTGCGGCGTAGGCTCACTCGAAACCATACCGAGGAGGATATTGACGATGAAGCTGAAACTCTCTCTCATGCTTGCGGCATGGGGTGCCACGATGGGCGCGCAGGCCGCCACAGCGGCCGAGACCGCCTATCCCAGCAAGCCGATCCGCATCATCGTCGGCTTTCCGCCGGCAGGCGCGGCGGACATCTTCGCGCGAATCGTCGGCCAGAAGCTCTCCGATACGTGGGGACAGCCGGTCGTCGTCGACAACCGTCCGGGCGCCGGCAGCACGATCGGCTCCGAGATTACGGCGAGCGCGACGCCAGACGGACACACGCTCATGGTTGTTTCCGCGAGCTACGCAACGAGCGCCGGGCTCTACAAGAATCTCAAGTTTCATCCCGTAGACTCGTTCGCGCCCATCACCATGCTCGCGTCGAATCCGAACGTGCTGCTCGCGCATCCTTCGGTGCAGGCGAAGAGCGTGAAAGAGTTGATCGCGCTCGCGAAGGCGAACCCTGGAAAGCTCACCATGGGCTCGGCAGGATCCGGCAGCATCACCCATCTTGCGGGCGAGCTTTTCACGAGCATGGCGGGAATGGATGTGACGCACGTGCCCTACAAGGGCGGCGGACCTAACCTGAATGCGCTCCTCGGCGGACAGATCCAGATTACCGTAGCCTCCGTTCCGGCTTCGCTCGGCCACCTCAAGGCGGGCCGCATCAAGGGACTTGGCGTCACTTCGGCCAAACGCTCCCCGGTGCTCCCCGAGGTGCCGACTATCGCCGAGGCGGGCGTGCCCGGCTACGAGGCGAAGAATTGGTACGGCGCGCTTGCGCCGGCCGCAACACCGAAGCCCATCCTCGTGAAGTTGAACAGCCAGATCAACGAAGTGCTGCGCATGCCCGACGTTGCCGGCGCGATCACCAAGCAGGGTGCGGAAGTCGAAGGCGGCACGGCGGACGAGTTCCGCAAGTATCTCATCTCGGAAATCGCCAAGTGGTCGAAGGTGATCAAGGCGGCCGGCGTGCAACCGTAATGACACGGCAGGGGTCGACGACATGAAGATCAGCAAGGTGCAATGCCACCGCGTGACGATTCCCTATCGGAATCCGTACCGCATGGCGCCCGGCGAGACGCGGCACAAGAAGCAGATCATCGTGCTCGTCGAAACCGACGAAGGCATCACGGGCGTCGGCGAGACCGGCGTGACGCTGATCGAGCGCGGCGGCGAAACCCAGGAAGCGATCTACATCACGATCCAGAAATATTTCGCGCCGATGCTCGTCGGCATGGACCCCTTCGACATCGGTCTCGTCATCGACCGCCTCGAGAACTTCAATCAGGGCCGCACGGGGTTTCTCTGCGCCAAGGCCGCCATCGACACGGCGCTCTACGACATCATGGGCAAGGCGGTGAACCGCCCGGTCGCGAAGCTGCTCGGCGGCGTGCATCGAACCGAGTTCAAGGTGAGCCGCAGCCTCGGCGTGAAGACGCCGAAGGAAATGGCGGAGGACGCGGTGCGATTGAAGTCGCAGGGCTACGCAATGCTCACCATCAAGGTCGGTTTCGATGTCAGGGAAGACATCGAGCGCGTGGCGGCGGTGCGCGATGCCGTCGGATCGGACTACGCGCTCGAAATCGATGTCAACGGCGCCTACAACGTGGAGGTCGCGATCCCGACGCTCCGCAAGATGGAACGCTACGGCATCGAGGCGATCGAGCAGCCGGTGCCGTGGTGGGACCTGCAGGGCATGAAGGAAGTGCGCATCGCGCTCGATACGCCGATTACCGCCGACGAGAGCGCGTGGACGCCGCAGGACGTAGCGAATATCGCCCGCGCCGGCGCCGCGGACACGATCTGTGTCAAGCCGGTGAAGAACGGCGGGCTTTTCCTGAGCCGCAGGATGGCGGAGATGGCCGAAGCGGCGGGCATGGGCGTGCTGATGGGGAGCAAGCATCCGCTCTCCCCCGGCACGGCGGCAATTCTCCATTTCGCGGCCGCACTGCCCTGCGTGCACGGCGTCCTCGGCTACGGTTCGCCGCTCGAGCGCCTTACGGACGACGTATGCGACCCGCCGCTCGCGATGAACAAGGACGGCACCGTCTCGCTCCCCGAAGGGGCAGGGATGGGCGTGACGCTCTCCCCGGAGAAGCTACGCAAGTACACCGACAGCGAAGCGCTTGTCTGAAATCGCATGAAGCGGGTTGTCGAACCATCGAGGAACGGCATTTAGGCCTTCGTCATCCCGGCGCAGGCCGGGATCCGGAAAACCGACTCAAGGAGACTATCATGAACAAACGCGCGGACCTCGGCATCACCGACGAGGCGCCGGAAGGCAAAATCACCGATGAAACGCTTGCTGCCGCACGCGCACTCATCGGCTGCAAGCTGCGCCCCGAGCAGTACCTGCGGGATGCGAGCGTCGATTCGATCATTATTTTCGGCAACGGCATCGGTGACCTGAACCCGCTCTACCGCGACCAGGAGTACGCGCGCTGGACGCGCTTCGGCGGCCTCATCGCGCATCCCTGCTTTCCGTGGACGCATCACTGGCCGGGACGCTCGTACTGGGGCCTGCCGGGCGTGCACGGCTTCGGCGTGGCGATCGACTGCGAGTTCTACCGCAACGCCCGCCCCGGCGATCGTGTCAACATCTGGAACCGTGTGATCGACGTGAGGGAGAAGCCCTCGAAGTTCTCGGGCCGCATGGCGATGCAGTATCTGGAGTCGACCTACACCAACCAGCGCGACGAGGTGCTGTGCCGCGCGCTCGGGCTCACCGCCCGGCACGAGCGCAAGGCTTCGCGCGAAAAAGGCAAGTACAAGGAAATCAAGACGCACGTCTACACGCCGGAAGAGCGCGCGCGCATCGACGAGATGGTGCTGACCGAACCCACGCGGATCCGGGGCGCGGAAACCCGCTACTGGGACGACGTCAACGTCGGCGACAGGATCGACGAGATCGCGCGCGGCCCGCTATCGATGTCGGACACGATGGCCTTCGTCATCGCTTCCGGACGCGGCGCGGCGCACGGCGCCCTGCTCCGCCACGCCGCGAAACATCCGAAGCACTACATCCGCAACAAACAGGCAGGCGGCGGCATCGAGTACACGGGCATCGGGCACCATCGCGAGGACTTCGCGAAGGAAGTCGGCGTGCCCGGGATGTACGATTACCTGCCGCAGCGCGCCTGCTGGTTCGCCACCGCCATCACCAACTGGATGGGCGACGACGCGGTGCTGAAGCGCCTGCGCATGGAAGCGCGCATGTTCAACTGCCAGGGCGACACGACCTTCATCAGCGGCACCATCGTGAAGAAGTACGTGAAGGACCGCTGTGCGCTGGTCGATATCGAGATGAAGGGCGTGAACCAGCGCGACGAGCTCACCTCCCCCGGCTTCGCGACGGTGATGCTGCCCGCGCGCGACATCACGACGCGCATTCCGATCGACGGCACCGTGGTCGACCTCGACCTGCCGCCGGTGCGCTAGACTGCGGGGCCATTCGGCAGAGAGGAGATTTCTTCATGACGACCGCTGCGATGTATCTCGTGCTCGACATGATCAACGATCTCGTTCACGAGGACGGACCCAATGGGAAGACCGGCTATGGCCCGATCCTCGCGAAACGCAACACCATCGCCAACACCGCCGAGGCGCTGCGCAAGGCGCGCGCAGTGGCCCTGGGGATCGGTTACGTGCGCGTGGGGTTCTCGCAGGACTATCGCGAGTGCCCGCCCACTTCCCGCCTATTCCAGGGCGCAAAAAAGGCGGGGCTGTTCAAGCTCGGCACGTGGGGAACGGAGGTGCACCCCGCCTTGAAGCCGCAGCCCGGCGACTATGACATCGTGAAGCATCGGGTGAGCCCGTTCTACGCGACGAGTCTGGAAGCGATACTCGGGGCGAACGGCGCGCGCCGCATCTATATCTCGGGCGTTTCGACGAGCGGCGCGGTGCTCTCGGCGGCGAAGGAAGGGCACGACCGCGACTACGAGGTGGTGGTGCTGGAGGACTGCTGCTGCGCTCTCACCGAAGCGCAGCACGACGCCGTGATCGAGCAGATGCAGCGCATCGCGGTGATCACCAATTCGCGAGAAGTGCAGTTTGTCTGAAACAACAACAGCGCCGGAGCGCAACTTGAGCGCGACAATAGACGAATTCGAGTTTTTTCTCGAAAAGGAGTGGTCGGACGGGTTTCCGGTCGTGACGCCGACCGAGAAGCGCGTGCAGTCGATGTTGCAAGGCACGCGCCGCGACCCCTCGGATCTTGTGGCCCACGTTCCCCCGGCGAGCGAGCCCGCCACCGTGCGGACCGTGGCGGTTCATGCCGTCATGGCCGGATGCAAGCCGGAATACCTGCCGGTCGTGCTAGGCGGGCTGGAACTCATTACGCGCGAAGAGTTCAACATGGGCGGCGTGCAGTGCACGATGCACGGCGTGGCGCCCCTCATGATCGTTAACGGGCCCTATGCGCAAAAGATCGGCTTGCACGGCGGCGCCGGCTGCTTCGGGCCCGGTTTCCGGGCCAACGCCACGATAGGCCGCGCGATCCGGCTCATGCTGCTCAACCTGGGCGGCGGAATTGCTGGCGCCGCTTCGGCGACGGTCTTTTCCTCTCCCATCCGCTACACCGCCTGTCTTACGGAGCACGCACCGCGCACGCCATGGGAGAGCCTCGCCGTCTCGCGAGGCTACGCGCCGGACGACGATGTCATCACCTGCGCGATGGTGGAAAGCCCGCGGCTTCATTTTGACGATGTCAGCACCGAGCCGGACCGCCTTCTCGCCGGGATCGGGGACGCCATGACGGCACCCGGTTCGTGGAACATGTGGTTCACGTCCGACATGGTGGTGGCGATGAGTCCACAGCACGCGCAGCTTTGTGCGCGAGCGGGGATGAGCCGCGCCGATGTGGTGAAGCGGCTCGCCGAGCTCGCAGCGCGGCCGCAAGGCAACCTCAAGCGCGGCGGCAACTGGCGGCCCGAGCGCGCGCGGGCGATGGGGCTCGATCCCGACGATGACAACGCAATGGTGAAAGCGGTGAAAGACTGTGCACGCCTGCATCTCATCGTCGCAGGCGGCATGGGACCGATCACCGCGGTCTGCCACGGGTGGAATGAGTCGAGCCGCGCCGTGCATGGCAAATACCACGTCTGATGCAATAGTCGAGCTGCCTATCCTAAGGAGGCCACGCATGACAAGCGAACTGCCGTTCATCGATCCCACCGCTGGCGGAAGCAAGGCGAAGATCGCGCTCGCGCCGCGTCCCATCGATCTCGCCGGTAAGGTCGTCGGCCTGCTGGACAACACCAAGGAGCAGGCCGACATCATCCTCGATGCGGTAGCGCACGCCTTACGCGAGCGCTACGGTGTTGCGAACGTGATCAGTTGCCGCAAGGAGTTCTTCTCCAAGCCCGCCACCGACGCGCTGATCAACGAAATGGCCAAGGAGGTGCAGGTCGCGGTCGCCGCCCTCGGCGGGTGAGGGTCCTGCACGTTGTGCAGTGTGCACGACACCGTTGAATTCGAAAAGCGCGGCATTCCCGCGACGATGTTCCTCACCCAGGCCTTCAAAAACGCCGCGGTCTATCAGTTCCGCAGCAAGGGCATGGACGGCCACCCCTTCATCGAGCTGCCGCATCCGGTGAGCAACCTCACCGAGGAGGAAATGCGCGCCGTGACGCTCAGGCACCTCGACGAAATGATGCGCCAGCTGACCGCCTAGCTCACGCTTCGCCGCACCGAAGGCAGCATCAACCTGCACATGCTGCGCCGCGTGTTCTTGAAGAGCGAGCGCATCTTTGCGGTCCACGGCGTCTTGCGCGCCTGCAGCCCCGCCGGGCTTTCGAAGGCATCCCGGTCGGTGAGTTCGTAGGCCGTGAGGTATTTCGGTCCGTTGTCGGTAACAGCGGTATAGCGCCGCGCCCGCACCACACCGGGCACTGTGACGAGCCGTGGCAGGTGCTCCCTGTCGTACCACTCGTTGTATTCGGCCACGACATCGTCGGGAATGTCGGTGTGCACGATATAAAGCCACGGCGTGTCCTCCTCGGGCACGCGGCCGACATCGCACTTGAGCCTGAAATACATGCGTTCGCCTTCTCCGCTGCAGATGCGCTGCGACTTGGGCGTCGGCTGCGAAATGACGCGCCGGAACTCTGAGGCGAGTTCCACCTTTTCGTCAGCCGCGTCGTACCACGCCAGGTACTTGAGCGGCGCGTCGTCGGCGCGGTAACGGCGCACGCTCACGATACCGGGCACGCCGAGGACGTGGGGAATGTGCGCGGTGTCGTACCACTCGTTCAGCTCATCGTCGTGACCCGCGGACACTTCGAGCCACACGGTAATCAGCGCATCAGCTTTCATGGCGTAAAGGCGTGGTGAAAAGCGGGTGACGCATCGGCGGCGCCCCCCCGGCAATCGATCCGGACGGTCAGAAGGGAACGGTGCCGCGCACGGTCGTGCGATGCATGAGACGCCGCATCGGCAGATCGTAGTCGAACGTCGCCTTGTGCTGGACTGCAACGTTGTCCCACATCAGCAGATCGCCCGGCCGCCATTGATGGACATACTGAAACTCGGGGCGCGTGATATGGCGGTACAGCTCGCTCAGGAGCGCATCGCTCTCCTCGCGCGGCAGGCCTGGGATGTGCGAGGTATGCGCCTCGTTCACGAAGAGCCCCTTGCGTCCCGTTACCGGATGCGTGCGCACGAGAGGCGCCTCCACGTCGGGCACGCTCGCCAGCTGCTCTTCGCTCAACTCCGGCTCCTGCACGACGCGCCCGCCGCGCGCGCTCTCTTCCGCCTGGGCGGCGCGGTTCTTGGTGCGGTAGTAGCGGTAGCTGTGCATGTTTTTCAAGCCCGCGACACGCCGCTTCATGTCCTCGGGCAGCGCGTCGTAGGCCGCAGTCGTGCTGGCGAAGCCGGTATCGCCGTAGATGCGCCCCCCCCTCTCGGGCACTTCTATCGAGTAGAGCGCCGAGAGCATGCTGGGCTCCTTCCGGTAAGAGAGATCGCTGTGCCAGAAGCGGCCCGCGTCCTGGGAGCCGATCGGCTTGCCCTCCTCGTCGAGCACGTTCGAAATGATGAGGATCTCGGGGAAGCCTTCGAGCCGCGCCTCTTTGCGCACATGGTGCTCCAGCATGCCGAAACGGCGCGTGAAAGCGACCTGCTGCTCGGGGGTGAGGTTCTGGTTGCGGAAGAAAGCGACCTCGTTGTCGAAGAACGCCTTGTGTATTCGGGCGAAGGTCTCGTCATCGAGCGGCTTCGAGAGATCCACGCCGGAGATCTCGGCGCCGAGGTGCTTGCCGATGCGGTTCACGGTGATCATAAGGAAGTGCCTGCTGTGGTCGAAGCAGACGACATCCTAACAAGCGGTCGCCATGCGATAAAAGAATAATTATTCATACCGCCATGTGCTTGAAGTATAGTGAGCGCATGACTCTACAGCAGCTGCGCTTTCTCCGCGAGATTGCGCGCCAGTCGCTCAATATTTCCAACGCGGCAACGGCGCTCCACACCTCGCAGCCCGGCGTGAGCCGCCAGATTCAGTCACTCGAGCACGAGCTCGGCGTGCAACTCCTGCGGCGGCGGAAAAACCGGATTCTCGGCCTCACTGAAACCGGCAACGAGATCCTGCACGCCGCGCAACGCGTGCTGAACGAAATCGAGAACATACGGCTGATCGCTGGAGAGATGAGCGAACCGGGCAAGGGACGCCTTATGCTCGCGACGAGCCACCTCCACGCGCGCTATACCCTGCTCCGCCCCGTCAAGGCGTTCGTCGAACGCTATCCCGGGGTGGAGCTGCATTTGCTGCAGGCCGATCCGGACGACATTCCGGCGCTGCTGGAGGCGAGCGAGGCCGATGTAGGCGTGAGCACCGAGATCGCGAAGAAGCCACAGGGTCTCGTGACGCTGTCCGGCGGCACGATGCAACGCAGCCTGATCGTGCCGCGAGGGCACGCGCTGGCCGGGAGAAAGCGCGTCACGCTGGCCGATATCGCCCGCTATCCGATCGTCGGCTACAGCTCGCGATTCCGCGGCGGCCAGTTGATCGCGCAAACCTTCCGCGAGCACGGCCTGAAGGCGAGGCTCGTGGTGAGCGCGAGCGATTCCGACGTGATCAAGGCCTATGTCGCCGAAGGGCTTGGAATCGCGGTCGTGCCGACGCTCGCACTGGACGAATCGGATAGCCGGCTCAGCGCGATCGACGTCACCGAGCTTTTTCCGAGAAGCACGATGACCGTGAGCCTCCGTCCGGATTTCTATCCGCGCCGTTATCTGCTCGATTTCATTTCGATGCTGGCGCCGAAATTCAATCGGAACGCGCTGCAGAAAGCCATGAACGCGGGCGGCTCAACTTTGCAGAGCCGTGGCGCTCAGGCAGCCAGATGAAACGGCGCGGGTTGAACGCGCGGCTCACGTTGCGCCCGGCGCGCGGATACGCTCCTTCAGCACCTCGAGGTTGGAGGGATCCATCTTGAGCGTGCCCTCGTTGATCTTGCGATCGATCTCCACGACCGCGTCGTTTCCGGGTGTCGGGATGCCGAGCTCCCTCCCCTTGCGCGATACGAGGCCGCTGATGAATTCCATCTCGCTGCGGCGGCCCTTGATGTGATCGTGTATGGGTGCGGTGCGCGAGCGCCCCCCGACATGCTTCATCAGCGTTTCGCGCGCGGTCACGAGGTTCTCCTCGTTGGAGCCGGCGAACTCATCGGCCCGCAAGCCGAATATCGGCTCGATGCGAAACCCAAGCGCCGTGCCGACGGCGAGCGACTCCTTGCCGATTTGCACCGCGATGTCCGCCATGCCGGGAAGATTCACTGCCTCGGCATTGCGCAGCCCGAGCAGCCCATGGGGTCCCATCGTCATCGTGTTGGCGATGAGCTTGGTCCACTTTGCGCCGTAGATGTTGCTCGTAACGTCGCACCGCGCCACATGCGAGAGGATCGACTGGATTTCCTTCACGCGCGGCGTGTAGAAGCCATCCAGCTCGCCGACCGCGAACCAGGTGCCCTGGTGCGTGGTATTCCGCTGCACGAGCCCCGGCGTGAAGATCTCGGCCGACAGCTCGATGCAGCAGCCGATGGTGCGGTTGCGCCCGACGATGGAGGCGACCGAGTCGTCGTTCATGCCATTCATGACGCCCACCAGCACGCCTTCGCTCTTGAGATACGGCTTGATGAACTCGGCGAGCCAGCGGTGATCGTTCGACTTGACAGCCAGAAACACGATGTCGAACGTGAGGTTGGCCGCTGCGAGGTCGCACAGGTGATACGCGGTGAGTGGCGGCATTTCGAGATCGCCGTCGGGAATCTCGACACGCAGCCCTTTCGACCTCAGCGCCTCCACCTGCGCCGGCCACTGGTCGATAACCGTCACGTCGTAGCCTGCGTCGACGAGATCCGCGCTGACGCTGCTGCCGATCGCGCCCGCGCCCAGAACGGCGATTTTCTTCGCCTTCGTCTTCTCCTGCATGGCCGAGCTCAGCGCGCGTGGCTGACCGCGTCGGCGATCGCCCTGCCGACGTCGGTAGTGGACGCCTTGCCGCCCAGATCCGGCGTGCACGGCCCCTCGACGAGCACCGCCTCAATCGCATCGATGATGGCGTCGTGCGCCTTGCGGCAGTTCTCCGCGCCATTGCCGAGAAAATCGAGCATCATCGCGCCCGACCAGATCTGGCCGACGGGGTTGGCGATGTGTTTGCCGTAGATGTCCGGTGCGGAGCCGTGCACCGGCTCGAATAGCGAAGGGAAGTTGCGCTCCGGATTGAGGTTGCTCGAAGGCGCGATGCCGATCGTCCCCGTGGTCGCGGGCCCCAGGTCCGAAAGAATATCGCCGAAGAGATTGGAGGCGACGATCACGTCGAAGCGGCCGGGATCGAGCACCATCTGTATCGTGAGCCCGTCGATGTGATACTGGCTGCGGCGCACTTCCGGATACTGCTTCCCCATGTCCGCAAACCGTTCATCCCAGTACGGCATGGTGATGGAAATGCCGTTCGACTTGGTCGCCGAGGTGAGGTGCTTCTTGCGCTTCATCGCCAGCTCGAACGCGAACTTCATGATGCGGTCGCAGCCCTTGCGCGTAAAGGTCGCAATCTGCTGCGCCATTTCCCGCTCGGTGCCCTCGAAAAGCCGCCCGCCCATGGACGAGTATTCGCCCTCGGTGTTTTCGCGGATGACGATGTAGTCGATGTCGCCGGGCTTGCGGTCGGCGAGCGGCGATGTGATGCCGGGCATGAGGCGCACCGGTCGCAGGTTCACATACTGGTCGAATTCGCGGCGGAACTTGATGAGCGAATCCCACAGCGACACGTGATCCAGCACGCGGGCGGGCCAGCCCGATGCACCGAAGAAGATACAGTCGTGGCCGCCGATTCTCTCCTTCCAGTCGTCCGGCATCCACTTGCCGATTTTGTCGTAGTAATCGCAGGACCAGTCGAAGTGGTCGAGCTTCACATCGATGCCGAACCGGCTGGCGGCCGCCTCGACGACCCGCACCCCTTCGGGCATCACTTCCTTGCCTATGCCATCCCCCGCGATAACGGCGATCCTGAACTGCTTGCCTCCGGTGCTCACGATATTGTCCTCGGTTTGTACGCGAATACCGGGCGCCCGCGCCAGCTCGAACCGCCGCCGCGGCGCCCGGGGATACCGATTCTATCGCTTTCCCCTCCCCGAATGAGGAGGGTCGCACCACCCGTGACGGAATACTTATGCGGCTTCCGGCTCAGCCGCGCGCGGGATGTACTTGCGCCGCCCCGCCATCGCGCCGAGCACCGCCGCCGCAAGCGACAGCACGAGCGCACCGAAACTTGCCCATGCGCCGCGCGAGATCACCGGTTGCACCTCCTCGGCCTTGCGTTCCAGGGCGCCGGTTGCGCGCGCCTTCGCATAAAGCTCGGCCACGCCCTTGCGGGCCTCTTCGGCGGCCTGCGCGGGATTGTTGCGCGCCTGCTCGACAGCCTGCGCAGTCTTGTTCAAAGTCGCCTCGACTTCGCTCTGCGGGAGGCCGGTCGCGCTCGCGATCTGCTGCGCCGTTTTCGGATCCCTCAACCGGGCCAGGATCTGGCTCACATCACCGGACCCGATGTCGCCATTCTGAGCCATCATGCCAACGGCGGAGCCGGCGCCGCGCACCATGTTGAACGCGCCGCTCGCCAGCATGCCGATGCCGGTGGTCGCAAGGTAGATCATGAGCAGCACCGTGACAGCCCATACCAGCACCCCCTCGAAAAATCCGGTGGTGCGGTCGAAGATCGCGCCGATGCGGGTCGATACCATCCCGCCCACGAAAAGTGCGATCAGCAGGGACAGACCACCCCAGACGCCGATGCCGGTACCGACCCTTTCGGCCTGCGTCTCGCCCGGATCGACGGCCGTCACGCCGATCGCGACGCCAAGCACCGAAAGCAGCAGGAGGAGCCCGATCGCGACCAGCACACCGCCCCACACTCCGCCCCAGGAGACTTTCAGCCCCTCCAAGCTTCCGACGCGCGCCGCGTAGTCCCGGCGCCGCTCGCCGATTCGCCGCTCGTGCGGATAGGGCTCCACATAGGTTGCCATGCCCGTATCTCCTTTACCTTGGTTGACCGGTTTACCGCCTTGCAAAAAACAGACCATGCATCCGCGCCCCGGCCATCTCGGACATTGCGCCACGCGAAAGCTGGGCCATGCCACGAGCCGGAAAGCGCATCTGTAAAGATTGCACGGCCTGCTGTCGAAAGTGCACGTGTATTTCGCTGCGCCGCCGCACCCGCCATGCTAACCGTGCCAACTGGTATACCCGGTGTGATATCCCGTGTGCACATGAGCCGCGCGTGCATGCAAACGGCCCGACGGGCACATGGATTGCTTCCCTACAAGCGTGTCGAGTCTGCGGACTCCAAGTGAAACCTTCAAACATCTCGAAAGGAATCAGCCATGTCCGTCATCGAAAAAAGCATCGAAGTCCAGGCTCCGGTGTCCAAGGTCTACAACCAGTGGACGCAGTTCGAGAGCTTCCCGCGCTTCATGGAAGGCGTCGAGGAAGTGCGGCAGCTTGACGATACGCATCTGCGCTGGCGCGCCGATATTGCGGGCTTCGATCGCGAATGGGACGCCGAGATCACCGAGCAGATTCCCGACCGGAAGATCTCATGGCGCACCATCAACGGGAGACCTCAGCACCACGGTACCGTGACTTTCCAGCAGATCGATCCGCAGCGCACCCGCGTCACGGTGCACATGGAGTACGATCCGCAAGGCCTCACCGAGAAAGCCGCCGATATGCTGGGCGTGATCGAGCGTCGGATCGAGGGCGACTTGCAGCGCTTCCGCGACTTCATCGAGAAGCGCGGGCAGGAGACCGGTGCGTGGCGCGGGGAAGTGAGGGGCGGAATACAGCAAAAGCCGCACTGAACGCGCCCGACTGATAATGGGACGGCAGAAAAACAACCCCTCCGGACTCGCGGAGGGGTTTTGTTTTTTTCGCTACCTTTCTTGCGCGCGATGCGCTGCGCCGCCGCGAACCGTTTCTTGCGACGCTCATGGCTCTTTCTCCTGACGGATAGTGCAGTGTCGTATCGGACAAGCAGCGTACCGAAGATTATTGCGCATGCCGGCCGCTTCGATCTTCGAATGCCGCGCGAGCCGGCAATGTCGGATGTTTCGGGAACCGGCGTTTCAATTTGGGATCGGATGGACAGAAGCGGGCGTCATGCGCCTCATCAATAGGGCAACTTTCCAAAAAGGCATACATTCAGAGACCGCTCCATGGCAAACCCGAGCCTACGCAAGAACTCACCGCCCCCGGCAGAGCCGGCGGAACCCGTCCAGGTCAACGATGCGCGCAGCCCCAAACAACGCATCGAGCCGGATCAGATGAAAGAATGGGCCAAGCGCCTCAACGTGAGCACGACGCGCCTGCGCGAAGCGGTGCAGCGCGCCGGCCCGGTCGTGGACGACGTGAAGCGCTTCCTGGCGCATCACTGAACCTACGCATTCGTCGCGCCGGCGTCGCCCCGGCACCTCGGACGCTCGAGTGAGGGCGTGTCAGCGCATGAAGCCTTTGTTCGTTCGCGGAAAGGGCTGGCACCCTTCGGTGCCCGGGGCGGATTTCGTCGCGGCGGCAACGAGGACCAGGTGCTGGGCCCGGCGCTCTATCGGGAGGTCATAAGCGCCGTATCGGAGAGCGGCGCGCGGCGGCCGCCTGAACGCTCGACTTGCCGCGAAGCGGTTCCTCACGCGATACTGACGGGCGCCAGACTCGTCAAGATCCGCAGCCAAGGGGTGTCTAGTGAAGGAACTCGAACTCATCGGCCACGAAGTGGACAAGCTGCGCGCGTCCGGAAAGCGCGCCGTGCTCGCCACGGTCGTCGACATCGCGGGGTCCTCCTATCGGCTTCCCGGTGCACGCATGCTGATTGCCGACACGCAATGGACGGCCGGATCGGTGAGCGGCGGCTGTCTCGAAGGCGACGTCGTGCTCCGCGCGCGCGAGGTGCTCGACGACCATCGCGCGATGGTCGTCACCTACGATACGACGAGCGACGAAGACATAGTCTTCGGCGTCGGGCTCGGCTGCCGCGGCGTCATCAGGGTGCTGATCGAGCCGGTTACCCCGCAGCCCGCGACGCCCGATCTCGTGGAATTCATCCGGCATTGCATCGAAAGCCGCGAAACGGGGTTGATTGCGACCGTGATCCGCGCGGAGGGCAACACGCGCGCGATGCCGGCCTCGCGTCTCACACGCAAAGTCAACGGCGAAGTGCAGTCGAACATCGCTGACGCGGAGCTCGATGCGAAGCTCGCTGCATTCGTTGCGCGGGCGCAACCCTCCGATCCCTCGCAAACGGTCCGCTTCCCGCTGGCCCAAGGCGAAGCGGAAGTCTTCATCGAGACGATCCGGCCGCCGTTGCCCTTGCTCATCGCCGGCGCAGGCCATGACGCGCTTCCCATGGCGCGCATCGCCAAAGACCTGGGCTGGCGCGTGACGGTCATCGACCATCGACCGGCTTACGCGACACGCGAACGTTTTCCGTGGGTCGATGAAGTCATCGTCGCTCCGCCGTCGGAGATTCCTGAGCGCGTGCGGCTCGACTCGGGCACCGTCGCGCTCGTCATGACCCACAACTATCTGCGCGATCTGGAAGCGCTGAAGGCGCTTCTGCCCTCTGCCGTGCGCTACATCGGGCTCCTCGGCCCGAAGCGACGCGCCGGGGAACTGATCGCCGAGCTCGAAAAGCAGTCGATTACCCTCACGCCGGAACAGCGCGAGCGGCTCTACGCTCCGGTCGGGCTCGACCTGGGCGCGGAAGGACCGGAAGGCGTAGCCCTGTCCGTGCTGGCCGAAATCCAGGCTGTCGTCGCAGGCCGTACGCCCGGCCATCTGCGCGAGCGCAAAGGCTCGATACACGGCCTCGCGCAACCCGCGCCGCAGCGCGCACCGATCCAAGCGTAACTCGACCGCGACTCGCGAATCGCGCGCCGACCGGAACTCGGCAGCGCGGCCCTTGTTCTCACTTGATCATCGGCCGACAGGAAAACGGAGATGGTCTCTCGAACTGTCGTCGGCGTATTCGACACAACGGACGCAGCGCGCCGCGCCCAGCTCGCGCTCGTCGAAGCCGGCATAGCGGAGAACCGCATCACGATGAGCGTTGATCTCACGCAGGATGCTTTGGCGGGAGAAGCGCCGGGCCAATCCTATGAAAACCAGCCGGGCCAGTCCGCGCACGATTCCGCAGCCGCACCGTACAGCGAAGCGGTGCGCACCGGCGCCTGTGTGCTGAGCGTCGAGGCCGAGAGCCAAGCGGAGGGCAAGCGCATCGAGCGGTTGATGCGCGAGCTGGGTGCGCGGCGCATCTGCAGCTACCGTGACAAGGAAGAACCACCCGAGCGGCCGGATGGCTCCCGTGCAAGCGACGTTTCGCCGGACAGGGCGCGACGCGGCGCGACGGGCACGCCGCTCAAGCGGGATGCGACAGAGCAGAGCCGCATCGCGTTCCTGGTCGAGCGGGATGGCGAAGAAGCCGCTCAGGCCTGGGTCGAGCGCACGCTCGAGATCTACCGCAAGGCGATCGAGACCAAGAGCCACGCCGCGACTCCCGAGTACCGCCCGAAGTTCGAGGAGTCGATACGCGCCTTCGAGCAATGGCTCCGCGAACGGGAATTGTCCGCGTGAGGGTCACGACTTTCCCGCATCGCGACCGCGCTTCACGAACAGGATGATCGCGGCCGGTGCGTGCACCAGACCGAATCCGATGAGGAAGAGCAGGAGCGCGACGGTACCCTGCGCGCCCGCGCTCACGGCGCCGACATAGCCGAAGGCGAAGCCGACGACGATCAGCACGGCGCGAGCGAGCGCAATCCTGCCCGCGCCCGCAGTGTGGAACGGGATGCGGTACTGCGCGTAGCCTGCGGCAGTCATGAGGAGCGCCGCAAGCACCGTCATGAAGGCGAGATCCATCGCGCCTCCTTTCACGCTCAGACGTTGGAACATCCTCCGAGCGCGCCGTTCGGGCTCGCCGCGCTGCCGCAATTTCCCGGAATTGGGGAACGCTCGGCATCGTGCTGCGGTCGTTACTTTCTATAGATTCTTCGAAAGCGATTTCATGAGCAACAGAACCCTTTGGGTCATCATCGGCGTGATCGTGATCGTCATCCTGCTCCTGGGCGGGCTGCTGCCGTTGCCCGGACAGAAAGACAACGTCACGCCCTACACGGAGCCGCGCACGCAGCCGTCCCAGCCCTCGACGTCGCGCTGAACGTGCTTGCGCGGGACGACACCGTTGCGCACCTGGATGTGCGCGAGCTCAGGCCTCTCGGTCGGAATGCGACGGATACTTCGTGAGTGAACGAGCCGCACGCTCACAGGCACACCGCTTGCTTCCACATCGAGTACTCATCAGCAAGACAGGAGATCATCATGGCAGGCAGCACCCTCGATCCGGACAATTTCCCCGTGGGTGATCGGAAGCGGAAACTGCAGAAAGGCCACGACACGCGCGCACTCGGCCCAAGCGATACCTCGGACAGCGGGTCCGACATGGCGGGGCCCGGGCGGGTCGATGATGACGCAATGAACTTCGACCGCGGCACCAACGAGGATACGGAAGCCGGCAAGTACAATGTTGCGGACGCAGGCCCCAGCGTCGGCGACCTCGGGATGGATGAAAACAGCGACAGCGTGGGCACCGGCGAGCATCTCACCGCGGGCAAGGACCCGCGGATACGCGTCAACGGCGATCGCGACGCCGATCGCGTAGTGGGTGGTGATGAAGCCGGGCTCGGCGGCGGCCTCGACCAGGCGGAGGAAGCGCAGCGCGGCAAGACGGACGAAGAGATCGAAAAGGAAGCCCGCAACCGCGCCGGTGTCGTCAAGACGCCAAAGCCATGACGTCCGCGCGCGGCGCCGCGGCTCCGCCGCTGCCTGCGTACGCGCAGATCGAGCCAGTCGGCCAGTGTAACTTGAGCTGCCGCATGTGCCCCGTCGTCTATCGCGGCGACGGCGCGCGCGGCGGCCCCCCGGCATTCATGCCGTTCGAGACGTTCTGCCAGGTGCTCGACGGGTTTCCTGCACTCACCGAGTTGCAGTTGCAGGGCATGGGCGAACCGTTCCTCCATCCGCGGTTTCTCGACATGGTGCGTTATGCGGCCGCGCGCGGCATCAGTGTTTCGACCAACACCAACCTGACCGCGCTCTCCGAGCGCCGCGCCATCGAGTGCGTGACGAGCGGACTCAAGACACTGCACGTATCGATCGACGCGGCCGATCCGGACGTTTACGCGTACATCCGCACCGGATCCGATCTCGGTCGGGTGCTGCGTAACCTTGCGCGGCTGATGGACGCGAAACGGCATCTGGCCGCGCAGCATCCCGAAGTCATACTCGTCGCCGTCGCAATGCGCCGCAATCTCGAGCAGCTGCCTCGCATCGTGCGCCTGGCGCACGAATACGGCGTGCGCTCCGTCGCGGTCCAGCACCTCGCGCACGATTTCACCGAGGAAACATTGCCGGCGCGCTATCGGCCGATGCGTAACTTTGTCGAGACGGAGACGCTCCTCAACGAAGACCGGTCGCGCATCGAGCGCTGGTTCGAGGCGGCGCGCGCCGCTGCAGCGGAACTCGACGTAGTGCTGCGCCTGCCCGAGGTGCGTGCGGCGCCCGCAGGCGTACCGCGCAAGGGCCGAGAGCGTTGTCAGTGGCCGTGGCGCGGCGCTTACATCGCCTACTCGGGGCAGGCGATGCCGTGCTGCATGATCGCAACGCCGGACCGCTGCAGCTTCGGCAACATGGCGCAAGAAGGCGTGGCAGCGGTCTGGCAGAGCGAGGCATACGAGGCATTCCGCGAGCGCCTCGATTCCGACGAGCCGCCGCAGATCTGCCGCGGCTGCGCGATCTACAACGGCACGTTCTAACGGGCTGCGCGAGGTCCGAGAGTTGTGCTGCGCATGAATCTCGGCTGCGGACCCGACGCCGCCGCCGGGTGGCTCAACTGCGATATTGCCCGCGCGTCCCGCGTCGATGTCAGGGCGGACCTGCGCCGCGGCCTTCCCTTCGGCGCGGGGACGCTCGACTGCATCGCTGCGATACACGTGCTGCAGGACCTCGCGTGGCACGACATCGCCCCCGCGCTGAGCGAACTGCACCGCGTGCTCAAGCGCCGCGGCGTGCTTCGGCTCGCGGTGCCCGATCTCGAGAAGTCGATCGATGCCTACCTCGTGGCGGACGCAAGCTACTTCTACGTGCCGGACGAGCATGCCCGCTCGATCGGCGCGAAGCTCGTGACGCAGGCGATCTGGTACGGATCGGTGCGCACGCCCTGCACTTTCGGCTTCCTAGAGGAGTGGCTGCAGCGCGCCGGCTTTGCCGAAGTCGTGCGGCGCGCTTTCGGCGAGAGCAGCGTGGACGGTCTCGCACGCCTCGACAATCGCGAGCGCGAAAGCCTGTTCGTCGAAGCGATGAAGATTGCGTGATGCCCGGCCCGCGCATAGTACGGATTTTTTTCTCCACCCCTTTGTTGCTATTCTTATGGCCCGGCGCGGCGGTTTGCCGGGGTCCGGACGCGTTCATCCGAACTCATCCCTGGCGGAGCACATGATGACAACGACAATTCCGAGAACAATGACGGCGATCGAGATCGCGACGCCGGGCGGGCCCGAGGTGCTGCGGCCCGCGGAGCGCGAGGTACCGAAGCCCGGTCCCGGCGAGGTGCTGATCAAGGTCGCGGGCGCGGGCCTCAACGGAGCCGATCTGTCCCAGCGCCTCGGGCGCTATCCCATGCCTCCCGGCGTGACGGATATCCCCGGCCTGGAGGCCTCCGGAACCATCGTCGCGGTTGGCGAGCGCGTGCGGGGGTTCGAAATCGGGGATCAGGTGTGCGCGCTCCTTTCCGGCGGCGGATATGCTGAATACGCCGTCGCACCGGCGCCGCAGTGCATGCCTGTTCCGGCGAACGTCGGGCTCGCCGATGCCGGCGCACTGCCCGAGACGTTCTGCACGGTATGGACGAACGTCTTCGATCGCGCGCAGCTCAAGGCGGGGGAAACGTTCCTCGTACAGGGCGGCACGAGCGGCATCGGATACACCGCGATTCAGCTCGCGAAGGCGTTCGGCGCCCGCGTGCTTGCGACTGCGCGCACCGCGGAGAAATGCCGCGCATGCGAGCGCTTCGGCGCCGATCGCGCGATCAACTACAGGGAGGAAGACTTTCTCGAGGTCGGAAAAGCGTACACCCAAGGCCGCGGCGTGGACGTCATTCTCGACATCGTGGGAGGCAGCTACATTCCCAAGGAGATGGAACTGCTCGCGCACGGGGGGCGGCTCGTCTTCGTGAACCTGAAGGCCGGGCGCGTCGTGGAGGCGGATTTCGGTCTCATCCACGCGAAGCATCTCGTCATCACCGGTTCGCGCCTGCGGCCGCTTTCCATCGAAGAGAAGGGGCGCATCTGCGCGAGCCTCGTGGACAAGGTCTGGCCGCTCTTTGCAGCCGGCAAGGTGAAGCCCGAGATCTACCGCCGTTTCCCGCTGCGCGAAGCCGCGGCCGCGCACCGGCTGATGGAGACGAGCGAGCACATCGGCAAGATCCTGCTTACCGTGTAAGCAGCGCTAGAGCAGCTCGATCCCCTCGAGCGACGACGCGCATTCCCTGCGCACGATCGAAGCGAACTCGGCGATGTGTGGTTTCGCCGCGAGCGCGCGAGGCACGATCGCATGGAGCTCGCTCCACAGGCCGCGCGCCCCGATGCGCTTCGCGACGACGTAGTCGAGCTCCACGTAGTTCCTCACGCCCCAGTTCGGCAGCGCGGCGATGCCGCGGCGGCTCGCAACGAGCTGCAGGATCGCGACCGTCAGCTCCGCGGTGCGCCGCCCGAGCGGGATGCCCGCGGGCTTCAGCACTTCGCGGATGAAATCGATGCGCTCCTCCGGCACCGGATAGGTGATGAGGGTCTCGCCCTCGAGCTCGGCAGGCTCGATGCGGCGGCGCGCGCGCAGCCGATGCTCGACCGGCAGCACGACGAGGATCTCGAACCGGAAAAGCGGCAGCGCGACGTACTCGCGGCCGCGCGGCTTCTGCGAGCCGATCACCAGTTCCGCCTTGCCGCTCCTAAGCAGCGCAATCGGGTCGGCATGAAAGCCCGCGATCAGGTCGATCTCCACTTCCGGCCAGCGCCGGCGAAACCTGTCCATGACGGGCATCAGCCAGTCGAAGCAGGTGTGGCATTCGAGCGCGATCTTCAACTCGCCGCGTGCGTCGTTCTTCAGGCGGCCGAGATCTCGCTCCGCGTCCGCCACCAGCGTGAGCGTGTGGCGCGCCAGCTCGAGCAGCCGTTGTCCCGCGCCGGTGAAGCGCAGCCCGGCGCTCGTGCGCTGGAAGAGCGCGACGCCATAATGCGCCTCGAGTGCGCGCACCTGGTGCGAGAGCGCGCTCTGGGTAAGGTGCACCTGCGTTGCGGCCTGGGCGAGCTTGCCCGTGTCGGCAATGGCAAGGAGCGAGCGCAGGTGACGCAATTCGATCATGGGCGCGTTATGAATGCGATTCATGTCTGGCTGAAAAACTATCGATTGATTCTAGCCTGTTCCCGGCGAATACTCCACGTTTTGCAGACCAACCGGGGACACGCTATATGGTGACGGCTCACATACTGGGCTACCCGCGCATCGGCCGGCGGCGCGAGCTCAAGTTCGCGCTCGAGGCCTACTGGCGGGGCGAGACCGACAACGCGCAGCTCGCGCGTACCGGCGCCGGGTTACGGGCGGAGAATCATCGGAAACAGTCCGGCGCGGGACTGCGTTTCATCACGGCGGGCGACTTCGCCTTTTACGATCACGTGCTGAACCACGCGGTGCTGCTCGGGTGTCCGCCCGGCCGTTTCGGCTTCGACCCGTCGCGTCTCAGCCTGCGCGAATATTTCGCGCTCGCACGCGGCAGCAACAATCAACCGGCGTTGGAAATGACGAAGTGGTTCGACACCAACTATCACTATCTCGTCCCGGAGCTTGCGCCCGACACGCGCTTCGAGGGCGGCCCGCAGTGGTACTTCGAAGAGATCCGCGAGGCCATGCAGCATAGCGCGCCAGTCAAGCCCGTGCTGCTCGGCCCCCTCACCTTTCTCCGGCTCTCAAAAGCCGTTGCGGCGGGAGAACGCCTCGAGCACATGCACGCGCTCGCTGGCGCCTACGCCGGCGTGCTGGCGCGGCTCAAGGCCATGGGCATCGAATGGGTGCAGATGGACGAGCCGGCGCTCTGCGGCGACCTCGAGCCCGCCTGGCTCGACGCGTGCCATGCCGCGTACGCTGCGCTCCGGGCGGCGGCGCCGAAGCTCCTGCTCGCCACCTACTTCGGGGACGCGGCTCACCACCGCGAGCGGATCGTGCGCCTGCCCGTTGACGGCATTCATCTCGATCTCGTGTGCGCCCCCGCGCAGCTCGAACAGTGGCGCGCGCAACTGCCCTCCGACTGGGTGCTCTCCGCCGGAATCGTGGACGGACGCAACGTATGGCGCACCGATTTGCGGCGCGCGCTCGCCGTGCTGCGTCCGCTGCACGATACGCTGCGCGAGCGGCTGTGGCTCGCGCCGTCGTGCTCGCTTCTGCACGTGCCCGTCACGCTTGCGGACGAAGACCGGCTCGACGCGGAAGTGCGGCCGTGGCTCGCGTTCGCCGACGAAAAGCTGCACGAGTTGCGCACGCTTGCGGCCGGGCTCGAAGAGGGCGAGGGCGCCGTCTCCGATGCACTTGCCGCCTCGGACCGCGTGCAGCGCGAGCGCGCCGCGAACGTTCGTGCGACGAATGTGAGCGTGCGCGCGCGCATCGCGTCACTCGACGCCGCGATGTTCGAGCGCGCACGGCCCTATTCCGCGCGGCGCGCGAAGCAGCGCGCGCGGCTGCAGCTTCCTTTGCTGCCCACGACGACCATCGGCTCCTTTCCGCAGACCCCGGAAGTGCGCCGCACCCGGGCGCGCTTTCGACGCGGCGAAATGGGCCATCTCGATTACCTGGAAGCGATGCGCCGCGAGATACGGCATGCCGTCGCGAGCCAGGAGGCGCTCGGGCTGGACGTGCTCGTGCATGGCGAAGCGGAACGCAATGACATGGTCGAGTTTTTCGCCGAGCAGCTCTGGGGATACGCCCTGACGCAACACGGCTGGGTGCAGAGTTACGGCTCGCGCTGCGTGAAACCGCCCATCATCTACGGCGACGTGTGCCGACCCGAGCCGATGACCGTCGAGACCACGCGCTATGCTCAGTCGCTGAGCACAAAGCCCGTGAAGGGCATGCTGACCGGGCCGGTGACCATGCTCCAATGGTCGTTCGTGCGTGATGACCAACCGCGCGAGACCACGGCATTCCAGATCGCGCTCGCCATACGCGACGAGGTCGCTGATCTCGAGCAGGCAGGCATTGCCATCATCCAGATCGACGAGCCGGCACTGCGCGAAGGCCTTCCACTCATGAAAAGCGAGTGGGACGCGTATCTCGACTGGGCCGTGCGCGCTTTCCGTCTCGCCTCCTCCGTGGCGGTCGGCGAAACACAGATCCACACGCACATGTGCTACGCGGAATTCAACAACATTCTGCCCGCGATCGCTGCGATGGATGCGGACGTCGTCACCATCGAAGCCTCGCGCTCGAACATGGCGCTGCTCGAAGCGTTCCGGGAATTTCGCTACCCGAGCGAGATCGGCCCGGGGGTGTACGATGTCCACGCGCCGCATGTGCCGGATGCGGACGAGCTCGAGCAGCGCATCGCGCGTGCAGCCGAGCTGATTCCGGTCGAGCAGCTGTGGGTCAATCCGGATTGCGGACTCAAGACGCGCGACTGGTCCGAAACGGAATCGGCGCTCCGTAACATGGTGCAGGCCGCACAACGCATACGCGCGCGTCTGTCGCCGTAATTCGGCATGCCCGATCGCGTGGTGACGAGGGTTGCGCGCCGCGCGCACAATAGCCGCCCGCTATAATGGCGGCGGCGGTCCATGCCGCCGGAGCTGCTCAACATGTATGGCACGCTATCGAGGCCTACTCCGGGAAATGCCAGGCACATCGCGGCGCTCACACTCGGCGCGATCGGTGTCGTCTTCGGCGACATCGGGACCAGCCCACTCTACGCGTTCAAGGAAGCGTTCAGCGGACACCACCCGCTCAGCGTGACCGAGCCGCACGTGCTCGGCGTGCTCTCCATGATCTTCTGGGCGGTCACGCTGATCGTGAGCGTCAAGTACCTGCTTTTCGTATTGCGCTTCGACAACAGGGGCGAAGGCGGCGTGCTCGCCCTGCTCGCGTATGCGAGCCGGTTTACGCGCGACAACCCCGGGCTGCAGTTTTTCCCGGCTATGGTTGCGATTTTTGCCGCGTCGCTTTTCTTCGGCGACGCGGTAATCACGCCCGCGATCTCGGTGCTTGCAGCCGTGGAAGGGCTTTCGGTCGCAACACCGGCATTCGAGCACTGGGTCGTTCCGCTCACCGTAGCGATCCTCGTGTGGCTCTTTGCCATCCAGCGGCGCGGCAGCGGGCGCCTCGGCCGCTATTTCGGCACGATCACCACCGTGTGGTTCGTGACGCTCGCCATCCTCGGTACGGCAAGCATCCTCCAGACGCCGGGCGTGCTCGCGGCGCTCGACATCCGGCACGCAGCCGCGTTCGCCGCGGAATCGCCCCTCGCCGCGTTTCTCGCATTGGGCGCGGTCTTTCTCGCCATCACCGGCGCTGAAGCGCTTTACGCCGACATGGGCCATTTCGGCGTCGGACCGATACGCATCGGCTGGTTCGGGCTCGTGTTTCCCGCGCTGATGCTCAACTACTTCGGGCAGGGCGCGCTCGTGCTGCGCAACCCCGCGGCCGCCGCAAACCCCTTTTACCTGCTTGCGCCCGAGCCGCTGCTGCTGCCGCTCGTCGCGCTTGCCACGGCCGCGACGGTGATCGCCTCGCAGGCGGTGATTGCCGGCGCGTTTTCGGTCACGCAGCAAGCCTCGGCCCTCGGCTACATGCCGGCCTTTCGCATCACGCACACCTCGGAATCCAAGCGCGGGCAGATCTATCTGCCGCAAGTCAACTGGACGATGCTCGTGATCGTCGTGATCCTGGTCCTCGAATTCCGCTCATCGTCGAATCTCGCGGCGGCATACGGCATCGCCGTGTCCGCTACGATGCTGCTCGAAACCACGCTGGTTGCCGTGGTCGCATGGGCCATGCTGCCGAGCTACCGGTTTGCAATCGCGGCGGGCGTCGCAGTGATCGGCACCACCGAAGCGCTGTTCGTTGCGTCGAATGCGACGAAGATCGCTGCGGGAGGCTGGTTCCCGCTCCTGTGCGGGCTGGCGGTGTTCACCATGATGACGACCTGGAAGCGCGGCACGGAAATCATCCGCTACAACGCTGCGAAAAGGCGCATCCCGGTGGAGAGCTTCTTCGAGCGGCTGGGCGATGTGGTGCGCGTCCCGGGCACTGCGGTGTACCTCTCGCGCGACCCGCACTGCGTCCCCACCACTCTGTTGCACAACCTCAAGCACAACAAGGTGCTACACGAGCGCATCTTCTTCTTCACCATCGCGACCGAAGACGAGCCGCGCATACGCGACGACGAGCGCACCGAGATCGAAGTGATGGAACGGAGGCGGCTGTACCTGGCGGCATTCCGCTACGGGTTCATGGAAAGTCCCGACATCATGCAGGGCCTCAAGCTCCTCGAAAAGCGCGGGCTGCATTTCGAGCTCGCGGAAACGACCTTCTTTCTCGGCAAATCGACCATTGCGCCGGCCACGAAGCGCGGGTTCTTCACCTGGCGGCGCGAGCTATTCCGCTGGATGCAGCGCAATGCCCCGAACGCAGCGGAGTATCTCAACATTCCGCCGGAGTGCACCATCGAGATCGGCACGCGCATCACGATTTGAGCCGGTCCTGCTCTTGAGCCGTGGTTCGCCCGGACTGTCGCTCTACGCCGTCATACGGACGGCAGGCCGGTAACCCCGGCAACGAAAGCCGGCGCGCCTTGTCCAACCCGTCCATACTCCGGGCAGAGGCGATGGCTGGCCGCGGCAGACATGAACGACCCTCACTCCCTACATGCGCCCGTCGTGCGCGATGCCCGTGCGGCCCGCCAGCAAGCTTCTGAGCCTGCGCGCGAGGAACCGCCTGCCACGTCGCAGCCGGTCAGAAGACGGATCACCAGCGTCGCGGTAACCGGGCTATTCGTACTGGCCGTTTTCTACACGCTCTATTTCGCGCGTGACGTTGTGCTGCCCATCGTGCTCGCTGCGCTGCTGACGCTCGTGTTGACGCCGGTGATGCGCGTGCTGATCTCGATGAAAGTGCCCAAAGCGCTCGGCGCCGCGATCGTGGTCGTCGGGCTGCTCGTCGCACTCTCCATGGGAGCAAGCCTGCTCATGCAGCCGGCGAGCGAATGGATGGCGCGAGCGCCCGAGACGCTGAGCCAGCTCGAAGAGAAGCTCCGGACGCTGAAGCGCTCCGTCGAGGAGATGAGCAAAGCGGCGGAGAAAGTCGAGGATATCGCTTCGCCCAGTCGCGCGGCACAAGCGGCGGCCCCGCCTGCCGCGCAGCCGACCTTGGCGAGCCGCGTATTCAGCGCGGCGCAGAAGGTCTTTCTGGTCGCCGCGCCGACCGTCGTGCTGCTCTATTTCCTGCTTGCGACGGGCGACCTTTTCCTGCGCAAGCTCGTGAAGGTGCTGCCGACCCTGGCCGACAAGAAGCGCGCCGTCACCGTCGCCCATACCGTTCAGGACGAGCTCGCGATCTACCTCTTCACGATCACCTGCATCAACGCGGGGCTCGGCGTGGCGACAGGCGTTGCGATGTATCTGCTCGGAATGCCGAACCCCGCGCTGTGGGGCGTTATGGTGGCGCTGCTCAACTACCTGCCCTATCTCGGCCCGTTGATCGGACTCACCGTGCTTACCGTCGTCGCAGCGATCACCTTCGATACGCTCGCGCAAACCCTCGCCGTGCCGGCCGTCTTTTTCCTGCTGACCCTTATCGAAGGGCAGATCCTGATGCCTTTCATCACCGGGCGGCGCCTCACGCTGAACCCGGTGGTGATCTTCCTATCGATGCTGTTCTGGGGCTGGCTGTGGGGTGTGATCGGCATGCTGATGGCGGTGCCGATCGCCATGGTCTTGCGCATTGTGAGCGAGCACGTGGAGTGGCTGAAGCCGTTTGGTGAATTCCTGAGCAGCGAACGGACCGAGGTGCCGGAAACGTAGCCCGCGACCTGCTCCGCTCCTTGATTGCGCCAAGTGCTTTGCCCGAGGGGTGCGCGAAGGGTCAGACCCCGCCAGGGGGTCTGACCCCGGGATGGACATGGGGGGCTAGGTGCCGGACGCGGGGACTGGCGTAATCGGTGCGCTTGCCGGACGCGGGTCGGCAGGTGACGCCCCGCCCTGATCGACGACCGGCGTCATCGCCGGCGCACGCGGCGTGGCAAACCGCAGATCCTTGAGGAAGACGTCGAACGCCTTCGTCCAGATGGGGAGCCCGCGCTCGGCGCCGAATAGACCATGACCGTCCCACTGGAACGAGGGCTGCATCACGAGCTTGCCGGACGCGCCGGCGTCCTCGAACGCCTTGAACCAGGCATTGACGTGGCGCGGCGCGAAGAACTGATCGTTTTCCGAGTAGTGCCAGAGGACCGGGACTTTGATCGTGCGCGCGAGCTTGCCGATCGCCTCGGTCATGTTCGCCGCCACGCAAGGATCACCGGGATGTGTGTAAGGACGACCGCCGCGCCCGCCCGAAAAGTTGACGACGCCGATGACGCCCGCCGGGTTCTCGGCTGCCGCCGCAATGGACGCGATGCCGCCCGCGGATTGCCCGACCAGTAGCACGTGATCGCGTCGGACAAACGCCAGCGATTGCGCGTACCGTACCGTCCCGACCACGTCCTTCGCGGCCTCGCGCGACGCGCGATAGTAATCCGGCGCGATGCACGTGCCGTAGTTTTCGGCCCAATCGCCTCCGGTTTCGCCATAGCCGCGCCGCATCGGCACGATGACCGCGAAGCCGCGTCGAGCGAACTCCCGGATCTGGGGCAGCGGTCGGTAGCGGCCCATGCCGTGGCGCTCCCACGCCGAGCCCGGGCTGCCGTGATTGAGGACCACGATCGGGAATGGGCCTGCGCCCGACGGGCGATAGAGGCTCGCAACCAATTCCCACTCCGCGGGGCCGCGCTCGGTCATCGCGCGCACGGGCACCTGGACGACTTGTTCGTTGAGGTCGCGGGCAAGGTTCAAGTCCCGCGCAGACGCCGGAGCGATCGACGCCGTCAGTACACCGGCGACGACCGTTCCGGCTACCTGCCGCCCGAGGCGTAAGCGCGCGGCCGCCCGATATGCGGTTCTACAAAGGTTCGCGTAGTCATATCGAGCCAACTGCGAGCATCTCCCTGATTTGCGCCAGTAGGAATCCAACGACCCGCTTGTCGCTGAGTCGCCACAAGTCGTAGCGGATTCTTACAGGCGATGTGAGATGCCGCAACCCCTCTATAGAAATTTTTGCGCGGGCTTGGAGCGCTCAGCGCGCGGTGTGAGGAGCGCCGCGGTGCAGGCACGATCGGACGCAATAGAAATAGTAACGGCCCGGACACCGCGGCCCCGCGCGCTTGTCGCGGTTGGAGCAGCGGCCGGGCCGCTCATGCGGGCCTTACGGGCCCGCACCGGCTTATTACTCGGCTTTTACTGAACCTGGATGCGCGACATGAAATCCGGATCGTTGATGCGCTTCTTGTCGGCGCGATCCAGTGGCTTCAGCGACTGGAGCTTCTGCTCTTCCATGTTGAGCACGATCGGCTGCTTCGCTTCGCCGCCGTCAGCGGTGGCCGCCGGGAACTTGAAAGACGACATCGACAGCGCGTACTCGCGCTCGCCCTTGGTCACGCCCGGGTCGTAGTCGAAGAGCACGAACTCGACTTTCTGCGACTTCAGGTTGACGACTGCGTCGTCGATCTCGCCTACCTCCTTGCCCTGCGGGTTCTTGACGTCCTGCCCGATAAGCCGGCTCAGCCGATGGGCCTCACCCGCAGCCGCGCCGCTCGCGGCCTTCTCGTCGCGCCAGTACCCGCGATCGGTCAGCGACGGCCATTTGTCCTCGCTCCACGATTTCTGCTGCGCGAGCCACTGCTGGTCGACGTTGAGCATGATCTTGCCGCCTTCGCCAACCTGAAACTTGTCTGCAGGCAGCGCGTAGAGCCGGTCACCCTGATCGCCGCTCACCTTCGTCACGACGTGGCGGATCTGTCCCTGGGAGTCGACGATGATGTCGCGGATTTCACCTTTACGATCACCGGGCAGCGTTACATTTTTTCCGATGAGATCGCTGGCCCAGAACCGCTCGCCCTGCTGTTGCGCCGGTGGACGCGCGCGCTCGGTCGCCGAAGGCGCGCTCTTGTCGCTGTCCGCGCTGTATGCCGCGCCGGTCAGCGCAACACTCGAGGAGAGAATGGCCCACGCAACGGCCTTGCTCACTTTCGTACGTTCCATATCGAACTCCATTACCAATAAAGAGCGTTCGACGAGGCGCCGCAAGTCGAGTTCCGGAGTCCTACATCCGCTGTCGCCCTGCCGCGACGGCCGCGCTGCGGGGCACGTGTCAGCCGCCCGCTACAGCAAAATCGAGTTTCCGCGACACATCACAGGGCGACTTTCTTCTTATGATCGCGCCATACCGCAGAGAGGGCGTGGAGGAGTGATGAGGGTGAAGATCAACAACGAGGATCTGAAGCACCTGCGCGCGTTTTCGACGGCGAAGAAAACCGCGGTCATGCAGAAGATCATGTCCCGCCCGCCGGGTCGGACCGTGGTGCTGGACGGCAGCAACGACTTCGAGAAGACGCTCCTCAGGCTGCGCCGCGACGGCTTCGGCCTGATCGACCTGCAACCGCAGGAAAGTGCCTGCACCTCGGTGTGGTACCGGCGCCGCCCCTCGCTTCTCAGGCGTGCGGCCGAGGATGTTGCCATGCTGCTGTGGGAAGCGCAGGAACCGGGCGAAGCGACCACGCTTATCACGTGGAACGTCTAGAACCTATCTCAATATAACAGGCACGTGTGCCGACAGAGGCGATGTGGGATGCAGTTCTAGGACATGCGTCTGTTATTGAGATAGGTTCGAGTTCAGCGGCGCATCTTTTCCGGAACGACAGGATGCGTCGGCTTGGTGGGCACCGCCTCCGCATTCCCGCCGCTTCCCGGACGCGTGGCGCCCGAGACGCCGCGCGACGAGCGCGTGTCGACCACCGCGGCGCCTTCGCACGGACCGTCCTGATACACCACTCCACCGTTCGGTCCCTTGCATTTGAACACCTGCGCGTGTGCGGTTCCGCCGACAAGGGCCGCGCTCGCCATTGCGCACGCCAGAAAAAACGGAACGACTTGCATCATAGACCTCCCGTAGGGTGTAAGACGGCTGCATAAGTTTGCCTGCCTGCCGCACCCTTGTCGAATTCCCGCCTGGAGCCCCAGGGCGATTTCGGCTCGAGTGTGGTTGCGTCCCCTGCTGTAAGCGTTACATCGGCGCTGTAAACCTTGCACGATCGGGCCTGCGCCCCATGGCATGGCGCCGCAATGGAAGCCGCCGGCATGAAAAATGCTCAACGGCCTGCCATCACTCACACCGCGAAGAAGACACATGGCACAGCAGAGCGCCGGCTTTCACGAAGACGTCGAGACACTCCGAGCCGAAACGCGCGACCATCACCGCGCAATCGTTTCCATCATGGAAGAACTGGAGGCGGTTGACTGGTACGACCAGCGCGTGGACGCCGCGCACGACGAGGAGTTGCGGGCGATCCTCGCGCACAACCGCGACGAAGAGAAGGAGCACGCTGCGATGTTACTCGAGTGGCTGCGCCGGCGCGACGCAAGTCTCGATCAGCAGCTTCGCAATTACCTCTTCATGGACAAACCCGTCCTCGAACGTGAGGAGGAGCTCGACCAGGCGGAGGCGGGAGGCGCGCAAGAGAGCGACGGCTCATTGGGCATCGGCAGCCTGCACGGGAATCACGCTCGATGAACGACCTGCTGCGCGAGCTCGCGCCGATTTCCGCCGCGGCATGGCGGGAGATCGAGGACGAAGCGAAACGCACGCTCAAGCTGATGCTGGCCGCGCGCAAGCTCGTGGACTTTACCGGCCCTCTCGGCTGGGACGCCTCGGCGGCGAACCGCGGGCGCAGCACTTCGATCCAGAGCGCGGATGAAGGTGTCGAGCTCAGGCTTCGAACGGTGCAGCCGCTGCTGGAAGTGCGGGTGCCGTTCGAGCTTTCGCGCGAAGAGCTGGAAGCGGTCGGTCGCGGCGCCAAAGATCCCGATCTCGATCCCGTGCGCGAAGCGGCGCGCAAGGCCGCCATAGTGGAGGATCGCGCCGTCTTCCACGGTCACCCGCAGGGCGGCATTCGCGGCATCACGCAGGCGGCGACGGCGAAAGCGCTCACGCTGAGCGACGATTACACCGCTTATCCCGGCATCGTGGCGGAGGCCATACACAACCTGCACGGCGCGGGCATCGGCGGCCCCTACGCGATCGCACTCGGTCCGCGTTGCTACACCGGCCTCATCAAGACGACCAAGGGCGGCTTTCCGGTGATCGAGCACGTGCGCGACCTCCTGGACGGTCCGATTGTATGGGTGCCGGCGTTGAACGGCGCTGCGGTGCTGAGCCAGCGCGGTGAGGACTTCGAGTTGATCGTCGGGCAGGACTTTTCCATCGGCTACCTCGACCATTCCGGGACCGCGGTCCGGCTCTACCTGCAGGAGAGCTTCACCTTCCGCATCATCTCTCCGGAAGCGGCCGTTCCGCTCACTTATCCGGCCAACACTGCGAAATCGGCGGGTTGACGGTACCGTCTCCGCGCCCGCGTAATGCGCTAGCGGGCCTTCTGCTCCCAGTTCCAGGCGTGGAGCACGATCGTCTCGATTTCAGGATAGCGCGGCTTCCAGCCGAGTTCCGCAAGCGCGCGGCTCGGATCGGCGACGAGTCGCGGCGGATCCCCGGCACGGCGGGGGGCGTCGACAGTGGGCACCACGCGCCCGGTCACCCGGCGCACGGCGTCGATGACCTGCTGCACTGAGTACCCATTGCCGTTCCCCAGATTGAAGGCGAGGCTTCGGTCGCCGCGGCGCAACGCTTCGAGCGCCAGCAGATGCGCCGAGCATAGATCGCTGACATGGATGTAATCGCGGATGCACGTGCCATCCGGCGTGTCGTAATCGCGGCCGTACACCTTGAGCGCCGGCTGCCTGCCCGACACCGCGCGCAATGCCAGCGGGATCAAGTGCGACTCCGGCTCGTGGTTTTCGCCGAGGCGTCCCCCCGGGTCGGCGCCCGCCGCGTTGAAATAGCGCAGGCACGCGGATTTGAGGCCGTACGCACGGTCGTAGTCTTGGAGCACCTGCTCCACCATCCATTTCGTGCGTCCATACGGATTGATCGGTTGCTTTGGGCTCGACTCGTCGAGCGGCACACGCTCCGGCTGACCGAAGATCGCGGCAGTGGAGGAGAACACGAATCGCTTCACATCGTGACGCACCATGGCATCGAGCAGATCGATGGTATGGCACAGGTTGTTGCGATAGTAGAGCGCGGGCTTCTCCACCGACTCGCCGACCTGGATCAGCGAGGCGAAATGCATCACGCAGTCGATAGCATGCTGTTCGAATGTGCGATCGAGGACCGACGGCTCCCCGATACTGCCCACGATGAGAGGCGCACCGAGCACGGCCGCTTCGGATCCGGACGAAAGGTTATCGAGCACGACCGCGTCGTGGCCGTGCTCGCGCAAAAACAGGGTCATGTGCGAGCCGATGTAGCCCGCACCGCCCACTACGAGTATTTTCATGAAGCGCCTTCCGGTAAGAAACCTGTTTCAGCGGGTAACGCAACCCCGCACGCGGGTTTTCTATCCGGCAAACCCGATGCAGTCAAGCAAAAGCTGCGACGGACGGCGCAAGACTCGCGCCCTGGCGCACGAGTTCACGCTGCACATCCTGCACCGGGACGGCGCGTGGGGCGCGGTTTGTCCGTGCGGCGAACGCCGCGCAGACGCCCGCCGCCTGCCCCGTCGCCATGACGATCGGCATGACCCGGTACGAGGAGTGCGCCTCGTGCGTCCCCGAGATGCAACGCCCCGCCACGAGGAGGTTTTCGACGCTGCGCGGCAGGAGGCAGCGCAGCGGGATGTCGTATGCCTCGCCGAGCGGAACGTGCTTGAGCACCGTGCCCTTGCCGTCGGGATTGTGTATGTCCACCGGATACGTGCCGCGCGCGACGGCATCGTAGAACTTGCGCCCGCGCAGCACGTCCTCCGCAGTGAGTAGATAGTCGCCGAGTATGCGCCGCGTTTCGCGCACCCCGACGTTCACCCCGCTTTGCGCGACGTACGCGCGCTCGAACCCCGGCACGTACTCGCGCAGGAAGGCTGCGATCTGCCGCATCTGCTGGCGCCCGCACCATTCGGCATAACTCAAGTCCCAGATGTCCACGCCGAGGACGCGCGTGATGCGGGTGCTGTTGACGCTCACCTCGTGCTCGTGCGGCGTCGCGAAGAAGAGGACGTCTTCACGCGGCAGATCGAGCTCACCCGCGGCGCTCGCCTTGCGCACGAGATCCCAGAGCCCATGCACGCCGCGCCACTCGGACGGATGCTGACGCACGTAGCGCTCGAATGCTTCGCGCTGGAAATCGACCATGCGGAACATGAGCGTCATCGGTTGCGTCAGCCCGTCGTGGCGACCGATCTCGAAGGGCGCGCCCGCGCGCGCCGCCACGTCTCCGTCGCCGGTGCAATCCACGATCGCGCGCGCACGAATGACGATCGGTCCGGATTTGGTTTCGAAAACGACCCCCGAAATGCGCCCGTTGCGCGCAGGATCGGGCAAGACATCGGCAGCGAATGCGTGGAGCAGGTACTGAACGCCGGCCTCGTCGAGCAGATCGAGCGCGACGATCTTGAACCACTCCGGGTCGAAAGGCACGACGTAACCCGTCTCGAGCGACGGCGGAATCGCTCCGCCGGCGCGCACGAGGCGTTCGAGAAAACGCTTCAAGACGCCCGCGACGATGGGGTCTCCCGGCCCGTGATCTGTCGGAAGAAGCCTCGTTCCCCCCGCGCCGCCCTCTGCGCTTCGGCGCGTATAGAACGACATGAGCGGCATCACGAGCGCTGCGGTGGCATTGCCGCCAAGAAAGCCGTAACGCTCGGCGAGCACGACGCGCGCGCCGGCATCGGCTGCGCCGACCGCGGCGCCCAGCCCCGCCGGGCCGCCGCCCACCACGAGCACGTCGACGTCGGCGGCAAGGGTCGCTTGCCGTGGCGGAAGCTCGATTGCCTGTGGGCTGGAAGGACGGGAGAGGGCCGGCATGCGCGACCTCGCTTCAACTGCCGCCCGCCGCCTGTACGCGCAGCTGCCCGCGCGGCTTGCGGTGTGTCAGCAGTTGCACGGCGAGGCGGTGGGTTTCGCGCGCCCGGACCTGGAGGCCGCGCACGCCCTCGGCGATGCGGCGCTGCATGTCGTTGCGGTAGTCCCAGCACTCGTCGAGATAGGCAATGAGACGGCCGGCGTTGACGAGCCTGAGCGGCGGAGCGGTGAGATGCAGGTCTTCGAGGAAGCCCGTCACTTTGGACGCATAGGGAAGCGCGACCAATGGCACGCCCTGCAGCGCCGCGAAGATGAGAAAATGCAGCCGCATCCCGAGCGCGAAGCTGAAGCGCCCCATGAGCGACAGGAGCTGACCGGGGGTGTAGTCGCCCTTCAGCACCGTTGCGCGCTGGGCACGGAGCATCTGCGCGATCACGGCATGGCTGTGCTGCGTGTCGAGCGACGCCGGCTCCATCGGCACGAACACGATGTCCGCGTCGAAGCGATCGACCATGAAGTCGGCGGCGTTCGCGAGCAGCCCGTGATAGACGCTCTCGTCGATGTCCGGCGCCGCGACACCCGGCTCGCGCACTGACATGCCGATCAGATTGCGCTTGCCTTCGAGCCCCTCCTGCGCGAGCGCTGCATTGGTAAGCGCTTCGGCCTCCATCAGGAGGGCCGGGTCCGCGGTCACCGGCACATCCCGGTCCACCCCCGCCTCCTCCAGCACCTTGTGCGCGCGGCGCTCGCGCACCGTCACCACTTCCGCCTTGTTGAGGCAGTCGCGCACGAGCGCCTGCGCGGCGGGATCCTTGAGCGGCCCGGCGCCGACCGCATACGCCATCACCGGGACGCGAAGTTCCTGCGCAAGCAGGACTTCGCGCAGATAGGTTTTTGCGTCGGCGTCGTACAGGATGCCGCCGCCGCCGAGGATCAGGAGATCGAGCCGCTCGACCTCCGGCACGATCTCCGCACGCGAGAGCTTGCGCACTGGGACCGCGTGGTCGACCCCGTGCCGCCGCCTGGTGTCGTCCGCGTTGCGCGAAAAGACCGTGATCTCCACCGGCAGCTCCGCGCGCAGCTGCGTGATGATGGACTGCAGTATCGCTTCATCACCGAGATTGAGCCCGCCGTATGAACCACTGATGCCGACCCGATAGGTTTCGTTCGCCAAGTGCTTTCCTTTCGAGAATGTCTATGTGACACCCGAGGGCGCGCTGAGTTGTTGTGGCGACGCCGCGCGGAGCTGCCGATATCACGGCACGCGTCTTGCTTCGATAACGGTTTCAGCTAAGAGCGGGTGTTGCGCGCGGAAGTTCACGGGCGGGCGGCCTTCTCCCCGGGTTTGCCGCTTTTGCACACGGCATGATCCTGCGCATGCATGTCGCGTACCGTGCGCCACCCTCGCCGTCATCTCCAGTCGTGACGCAAGCGAAAATGCCGCATGCTCAGCGCATGAAGTCCGGTCACGCGAGCCTGCGTCTGCGTTCACGTTAGCAGGTCAGCTTCCTCAGTCACTATGTGTGCCGTGCGCTGTAATGGGGAACGCAGCAGATGGAACCGCCGCGTGGGGGGCCGTCAGACGGACTGTCGCCACGCCTCTGAAAGGAGCCTCTCATGCAGGCACAGACCATGTCACGTGCGCTCGGCTGGTTCAGCATCGGCCTGGGGCTTGCCCAACTCGCAGCGCCGCGCGGAATCGCGCGCACGACCGAGCTGCCGTATTCGCCGGCGCTTCTGCGCCTGATCGGCGTGCGCGAGATCGCAACGGGTTGCGCCATCCTGGCCAAGCCCAACTCGGCACCCGCCGTGAGTGCGCGCGTCGCGCGTGACGCGATGGATCTTGCATTGCTCGGCGCAGCGTTCGGCACTGCAAACGGTGAGCAGAAGCCGAAGCTTGCCGCAACCACTGCAGCCGTGGCGGGCGTTACCGCGCTCGAGGTGTACAGCACGCGCGAGCTCGCCGCGCTGCCGGAAAACCGGATGGTCCATTTCCGGCGCAGCATCACCATCCATCGCGATCCCGACACCCTCTACAAGTTCTGGCACGACTACGACAACCTGCCGCGGATCATGAAGCACCTCGAATCCGTGCAACGCAGCGAGAACCGCTGGCACTGGGTTGCTGTGGGGCCGGCCGGCATCCGTGCGGAATGGGACACCGAGGAACTCGACGAGCGGCCGGGAAGCTGTTCCGCGACAAGCAGGACGGCTGCACCAAGGTGGTCCTGAAGCTTAGCGGTATTTGCGGCGGCGCTGCAGATTTACAGCGGCGTTACGCGGTGCCCGGTCGGGGGGAGCCGTACTCCTGCGGCGGCGCTGCGGCGGGCATGCGGGCAGAGTGACCCGACAGTCTTTCGTACTCGGTTACGTCGTGCCCGCAGAATATCTCGACCTCTGCGGGCCGGTTGCGCTTCAGCCAGCGCAGACGGTGCTGGTTCCAGACCCGTGCGGCGCGGTCCTTGTCCATCATCCACTGATAGAACCTGAGTCCCGGCGTGCAATAAGGACGCTCGGGATCCGTCTCTCGATGGTAGAAGTAGGCGTCGCCCGCCGAGAGCAGCCACTTGTCGCCGCGGTCGATCGCAACCCCCGCATGGCCGAACGTGTGGCCGGTCAGCGGAACGAGCAGTATGGTGGGCGGCAGGCCATCTGGCACCCGCACCTGCTCGAATCCGAGCCACTTGTCGTCCGCGCCCATGGGATACACCCGCCAGTTATCCACCGTAGACCACTGCTGCGGGCGGAAGCGCTGGCGGTCGAGCCACGTCGCCTGGCGCATCGCGTACTCCTTTTCCACAGCGAGCATGTGCACGGTGGCGCCCGGGAAGTCATCGAGCCCGCCGGCATGATCGAAGTCGAGGTGCGTGAGCACGATGTGCTTCACGTCTGCCGCGTCGTAGCCCAGCCGCTGCAGCTGGCGCACAGCGGTCATTTCCTCGCGAAAATCGGGGCTCAGCAGCGCGAGGAAGAACGCGCTCAGCCGGCCACGCGGATCGGCGACGTCCCGCAACCCGAGCCCGGTATCGACGAGCACCAGCCCGGCATCGGTCTCCAGAAGCAGGCAATGGCACGCGAGCTCACCCCGACGGAAGATGGACTTCGTCCTGCCATCCATGAGCTTGCCTCCTAAAGGGCAGGTCGAAATGCAGTTGAGGTGATGGATGCGCATGGCACGGTGCCCTGCGAAGTGGAAGCCCGCATCGATGCAATTTGCGCGCCAGACAGTCAGCTCCAGACCAGACCGTCATCCGGGCACAGCCACCGAAGGGCGCTCTCGTTATCCTCGAAAAAGCGCAACTGGACCCTTCGCGTGCCTGAAAGCAGCTCGATCAAGCGAGCAATGTTGTGTATCGGGCGGCCATGGACGACGTAGGCGATCTGCGTTTGCGTGAGGCCCTTGCTCGCCGCCTGCCGCCATGCCTCGAATGCCGCGATGAGGTCGATCTTCACCTCCGGCGCTCGCACTTCGAGCAGCAAGCGATAGGATCGGTCCGGTATATCGGGGAGTGCCCGCACAATTTCCTCGATGAGCTCGCCGAGGAAGCGATCGTCCACGCGCGTTGCCTGGGCCACGACGTGCACGTAGCCGGCATGTTGGGTGGTGACAATTCGGGGAATCATTCGCGCCTGACTGGCTCGCAAAGCGACGATTCGCTCACGCGTTTGACGGATCCCGGCGCTGGAGGTTTCGAAACGGAAAGCGTCAGTTTGAGGGTGTGCGCCGCGCTGGATTTGGCAGGACTGCGGCAGGTCAGTAGGGCAAATAAAGAGGGGGCGGCGATGGTCGCTCGCGGCGCCCCCGCCATCGGTCCGCGCACGATTCCGATGGTATAAGCTCCGACCGCCTTCGAGGGAGCAAGTTCAGACGCCTGATCCGCATGGCATATGCCTGCGGCACGTTGCCGGTTCAGCATGCACAGCAGCGGCGAGCGGCACAGATCCACCTCATGCGCCGTCATGTAGAGGATAAGCGACATAGATTTGATACGCTGTCTGACTGCTTCTCAATAGAACACCGGGTACCATGGCCGTGTTTTTTTGTTTGCAACCGTACCAGGAGCACTGAATGGCTGACACGCTGCACACGGAGGAACTGAAGTCGCTTCACAAGCTGTCCGCTTCACAGAAATACGGAACCGTTGCGATATCACCCGAGCACCGCGAGAAGTTGCTGTGGTGCGGCTACGTCAGCGAGCGTCAGGGTACGCTCGCGATCACTCCCGCAGGACAGGCAAAGCTCGTGTACGAAACGACGCGCGCGAGCTGGTTTCCCGCGTCAGCATAGAAGACCCAGGCGCCTCGCCTGCTTTGCGGGCGTGGAGAAGCGTGGAGAGGGTCCGGTGAGCGCCGCCATGACGAGACCGCGCGCCCACGCTGGTGCAATGCAGCGACAAGACACGCTGCACCCGGCGCAACTCGCGAGGCACATCGCCTCGGGTGTAGTTTTTTCCGTGGAGATCGTTCAACATAACGGGCCGATGAGGCAGCGGCCGTCCATCAACAATGACAAAGCGGAAGGAGAGCGGGATGAAGCGCGCGGGCGGCACTGCATGAAGAAGAGCGCTAGCGCGGGGCAGTGGCACGTTTCGCGCTCGGGCGTCCGATTCACCGTGAAACACGGCCGGCAAACCGCTCGTGACAAGGAAGGAAAAGTCCGCACGTTCCGCACGCGAGATGCGGCAGCGCGCGTTGCGCGCCAGCTCAATACGCGCTGAGCGTACGCTGAAGAGTACGAGCGGGAGTGCGGTTTAGCGCGTCACCCTGCAAACCCGCCCACCGGCGGTGTAAGAATTACCGGCGTTGGTGCTCGAGCCTGGAGCTCTGCGCGCGACCTACCGTCCGGGATACCGCCCGCTGGGCGGCACGGATTTCGCTCTTCTCGCGGGGAAGCTTATGGAACTGCTCTTCCCGGGCAGCGGGTATATGAAGCGAGCTCGTATATCCTTTCTTGTAGGGACGATTGTCGTCGGCCTCGTATCGTTCCCGCCCCCGAGCCTGGCGGGGCAGCCTAGCGGGAAGCGATGGAGTCCGCGCAGACCGACGCGCTCGGCCATCGGCGCGGTAAGAAACGCGGGGACGAGGAATGGTTCGGGCCGATGCGCATGAACCGCGAGGGTGACTCCGCCAAAGCCGCTTCCACAGCGGCATCCGCTGCACGGCCGGACGCGACTCCCCCGACGAAGTTCGACGAACCCGCGCGGATGCCGACCCCTTCAGGCGGTTCGGCGACGTCCGGGACCGGCGCCGGCACTACCGTCACGCCCGCCATCGCAACAAGCGGCGCGCGGCCACACGCGGGGGATTGTCACCGGAGCAGGTGGTCCTCCACGACACGCAAACGCACAGCGGACGCAAGGGAGGCGGCAAGCGCTGATGCTTCGCAGCGCTTCCGGGACGCCGCGACGGCTACCGAGATCACTATTCAGACCGAGCGGCTGCTCACTACAACGGAGCTGACCACGCGCCAGCGCGTGGCAAAGAGGCTGGCGGCGGGCGCGCACCTGTATATAATTACAGGCATGTGGCGACACGGAATGTACCAGCTCTTCAAATGCCCGCTATGCGGCTCGAAAGAGTACGTGCAGGTGCAAGTGCGGAAGCAGGACGGAAACTGGTACCTGACCGAGTTCTACCAGTGCTTTCACTGCACCGTCATGTTTCACGATCCCGTGCTCTTCACGCAGCAGAATTCGAGCTCGCCCAACGCGCATCGCGGGCCGGGCGGGGCGCACAGCATGAGCGGGCCGACGACGAAACGCGCGCAGGGAGAATAGGCAGGCGAAGCCTATTGCTGCTCGAGCCTGATGAGCACCGTATTGTGCATCATCGATCCCCCGATGCCGCGCAGGACCGCATCGGCTTCCGCAGGATCGGTCATGAGCACACCGGCAAGCGCAAAAGGATGGCGTTCGTCCTGCATGATCACGACCTGCGACACCGCGCCAAACCTGGAACAGCGATCAGCGACGATCTGCTCCAGTTCCTGCTTCGACAAGCCTGCCAAGTCCACCCTCATCGTTTCCTCCCTGCCGTACATTGCATTTCACAAGCGGCAACTCGACCAGCACACGACACGCCTTCTTGCGGGGAGAAAGCCGGCAGGACCACGAAGGGGAGTCAAGGGCAGTTCAAAAAGATTACCGAAGCCCGACCACTCGCCCTCGGCAATCTCTCGGTCATGGAGCAGCGCGGCTCTTTAGACCAGCGACTTTGCGCCCCCGCCTTTCGGTCGGGTTTGCCCTTTTCGAAGCGCGGGACCCGGTGAGGTCCCGACTTGATCGAACCCTACCCTTGATTCGCGCTTCGACGCTATGACATTTTTCACGAATGCGCGCCGTGACTTCCCGGCTGCTCGAAGGGGATCACCGTGATGCCGCCGTTCACTTCGAGCACGGCGTAACGAATCTGATCGAGCCGCTCGATCCCGCGCAGCCTGCGGGCAGCTTCCATCACATCCTCCTCGTCCACGCGCGCCATGCGCATGCGATCGTGTAGCGGGCGCCCGTTCTCGACGATGATCGTGGGCACGCCCTCCAGCACCTTCTGTAACTTTCCGGAGCGCATCTTCGCATACGAAATGAGGATATCGAGGAAGACCAGCGTCATGATGACCAGCAGTGCGTTGGTGAACGAGTGATCCTGCCCAAGCATGGCCTGTTGGGTCGCCTCGCCGACGATGAGCACCAGTATGAGGTCGAAGGTCGTGATCTCCGACAAGGTGCGGCGTCCCGATATGCGGAATATGATCAGCAGTGCAATGTAGATGGCAGCCGCTCTCAGTACCGCGTCCATGTGTCCGCTCAGGGATAGACGAAGGAATTGATGCGCGCCGGCTTGACACCGCTCACGCCCACGGCGCCGGCGATACGGCCGACCGTCTCCGGTTGCAGATGAAAGGCAATCAAGGCAGGCTTGCCGGGGTCGGCAATCGCGAACACGAACTCCAAGCCGTCGTGCGTCAACCTCGTCTCGACGGGCTCCGGCACCACCTTGTCCACTTTCACTTCCGATGCAAGCGCGCCGCTCAGGCGGATCGTGGCTGTCGATCGCGAAGTCGCCTCGGGGGCAAGCGATACGCGGAGCGTGGAGGATGCGAGATTGCGCAGGAACCGCTCGTACTGAATGTAGATGAGGCCGCTTTCGTCCGTCGCCTCCACCGTACTGACCGGCCCTACAGAAAAGCCTCCGGCGAGCGCAGTGACGAGCACGGCGCCCATGATGACCCAACAGGTTCGCTCCACCGCCCACGTACGGCGCTGGAACGCCATGTCCTCGTTGATTTGCAGCCGTCCGCTCGCGCTTATGGGTCACCTCGCACCGGCTACGAAGTCAACACGCAGCGCGGCCTTTTTGGAAGCGACGATTATGCTTTCTGGCGTGATCGCGGTAAATCCGCCGGATGAGCTAGCAAAGCCTACGTACGAGTACTAGGGTGGACGCGCGTCTTGTAGAGAACGGGCTACACTTCATTGTCCGTTTTCTCTGGCAGCATTTCGACTCGGGTATCGATACACTTCCTCTTACACATCCCTGTGTAGCCCCGCACACCCCTCCCCTCCCAAACTTGTGCGGGGCTTCTTTTTGCCTGCAATTCTCAGGTTGTCTCCTCACCCGGCGTGCGATCGAGGTAATAAAGAATCGCCACCACCACCATCGTTGCCACGACCATGAAGTGCGGGCCGAACAGCCAGAACAAGAGCGGCACGGCGCAGTAGTACGCACGCAGGCCCATCCAGTGGTAGCGGCCTGCCCGATTGAGCTGCTCGGCTACAAATTTCATGGAGTTGCGCCGCGCATCCGCCGCCGGGACGTTGATCATGAAGCCCACGTGTATGAAAAGCCTCACCGCCTGCGCAAAGCACATGAACGCGACAAGGAAGTCCATGAGCAGCAACAGGACCTTCGCGAGCCACAACCCGGCGCTCGATGTGCCGAAGAGATTGAGCGCGTGCCAGGTTTGTTCCAGTTGGTCAGCCTGGCCGGTGAGCGTGATGGTGCCGATCAGCAGGAGAACCGCCGTCGTCCCGAAGAAGGTGGGCCCCATGATCGCGTTACGCAGTGTCTGCACCGCAAGGACCTCGTGTCCCGGCTTCCTCATGATGCCTTCGACCCAGGCGAGCCGTGCCGCGGCATTGACGGCCTGAATGGTGTAGGCCGGGTTCGTCTTCAGCTTGTAACGCAGAAAGTAGTGATAGCCGAAGAGCAGAACCGCACTCAAGACGAAGCTCGTCAGGTCGTTGCTCAAAAGCTCGGGCATAAGCGGTTGTTCAAGTCATTTCCCAGGAAGTTTGAAGCGCGCGCACCATTGTAAAGGCGTTCCCGGAAGCCGAATGCCGGCGGCATGCCGGTTTGAGATCTCCCGCTCTTCGCCTTTCCCAACATTTTTGAAGACTTCTGAAGTTCGCGCCGCCTGATCCATACAGTCCATGCTGCCGCCGCCTTACAGCGCATCCGTTTCTCATCGAAGCGCGCAAGCTCATGTGCGAGCGGGCAAGATGGCCAGGGATCATTCAGTGCTTCGACGCCGCAGCAGTTCTCCGATACACATACGGCGCACCGCCATCTGCCTCTCTCTGCTAACGGTTCCTTTCGTTCTCCAACCGTCTCATGTTGAAGGAAGGCCGCTCTTTGTCGCCCATCTCGAAAGCGGCGTTGTCACGCTGACCGACGAGGCGTGCTCGCTGCGTGCGGTCACCAACGCGCCAAAGCGCGTAACCTGGCTCGGACGAGACGGCAAACTTACCGAAGGCTGCTACGGACGCTACACCGCACGGCTGCCCTCCGAAGAGGTACACTTCATCGTCGGCTACTTCGACGACCTCACGCTGCAGGTTTTGCCGCTGTCGCTCTTCACTACACTTTATCCCATCTGACGGCCCTGACCGCGCTCGCGCTCTAAAGAAGGGCAAGGGTTTCACACCGAGTATGCGCGGCTCACCGCGCGACTCGCGACGGTGATCCCGTGCATCACGAGACTGCTCGGCGATCCGGCGCCTCCCGCGACAATGAGATGCAGATCGTCTGGATCCGCAATCGCGGGAACGAGCGCGTCGCCGTCATCGAGATCGACTTCGAACGGCCAGCGCGCCGCACCGCTCGCGCCGCGCCAGATCCCGCCGCGTCGGATCTCCCGCAACGGGCGCCGTGCGCGCTCGATCAACAGGCGATACGTCTCCTCGCGTGACAAACCCGCCTTTGCAAAGATTTCCGCATGCTGGGGGCTCAGCACCACCGCCATGTCGGCCTGCCGGTAGATGTTGCCGCCTCCGATCGCGCACATCATATCCGCGATTGCGACGACGAGACGCTCCGGCTCTTCGCTCGTGTCGTCCCATACGAGCACGGGGCCTTCCAGAGGAATTGCCGTCACGACGTTCGCGTCCGCTGCGAACCCGCGCGTGCGGGAATAAGAAGGCCACGGACTCTCCGCTTCGTTCTCGGCCACGCAATAGGTGTAGCGCCACGGTCCGCCGAAGCCGCTCAACGCGGTGATGCCCGGTACGCCGCCGCCGAGATTCGTCATCATGAGCCGCAACGCGCGCCCGATGGTCGCGTTTGCGCGGAAGCCCGGCCCGAAACACCCCATGCCGCCATGGAGACCGACTTCATGCGCGTACGGACCGTTGACGAGGAGGAACGGCGCGCCTGCGCTCGTTGTCGCCTGCAGCAACGTGAGATTGAAGCGCTCCTCCAGCACACACTCCATCGCGCCGATCAGAATCGGCATGTAAGCAGGCTCGCAGCCTGCCATAATTGCGTGCAACGCGATGGCGCGCACCGTAGCGGGCGCCATGAGCGGCGGCACCAGGCCGATCAACGCCTCTGGATCCCGTCGCGTCGCGGTGAGCATGGCGGCAAGCCGCTCCTCCGTGGGCGGGACGACAGGCAGTCCGTCTGACCATTGCTTGCTGAAGAAATGCTCGACCGCGTCCATCGTTAAAAGCTCACTGCCGTTCGTTCACAACGATATCGTAACGTATCGCGATGCGACTGCGCCCGGACGACACGATAACGCCCGAAGACCTCGAGCGCGGCAAGAGCGCTTTGGTGAAAGACGCTGCGTGGGCCACGCTGGCTGGCGCGCTTTACGGCGGCGTCATTCTCGTCGGCTTCGCCGTCGAATTGGGCGCAAGCGCTTCCATCATCGGGCTCCTCGCCGCCATCCCCTTCCTCGCGCAGCTATCGCAGATCGGCGCGGTGGTGCTCGTCGAGCGGGTGCGCCAGCGCCGGAAGATCACGGTGCTCTCAGTCACCGCCTCGCGCACGCTCATCCTCGGCCTGGCGCTCATTCCCTTTCTTCCCGAGAGATCGCTGCAGCTGGGCGCGCTCGTCGTCGCGCAGGCCGCCATCGCGCTCCTGGGATCGATCGCCGGCTGCGCGTTCAACTCGTGGGTGCATCAACTCGTGCCGCGCGAGACGCTCGGCGAGCTCTTTTCGAAGCGGCTCTTCTGGTCGACAGTGCTCTCGTCCATCGGCGCATTGAGCGCTGGCTACCTCGTGCAGCAATGGCCCGGCGTCGACAAGACGCACGCCTATGCAGTCGCCTTCGCTGCAGCCGGCGTGGCCGGATTCGTGAGCACGTACTATCTCATGCGCGTGCCGGAACCCCCGATGGCGGCGGACGTTGCCCGCACGCCTTTGTTCGAGCTATTGCGCACGCCCTTTCAGGACGCCGAGTTTCGCACCGTCATCATCTTCATGGCTTCCTGGAACCTCGCGTCGAACATCGCCGCGCCGTTCATCACGGTGTACCTGTTGCGCCAGATGGGCTACGAGCTCGGCACGGTGACCACGCTATGGATGGCGGCCCAGATTGCGACCGCCCTCACGCTCTATCTGTGGGGCCGGCTCTCGGACCGTCTTTCGAACAAGGCGATCCTGCGCGTCGCATTGCCTGCATACTTTGCAAGCTTGGTGGGCCTCGCATTTGCCGCGCTCCCGGAGCCGCACGCCCTCACCCTGCCATTGCTCTACGCGATACACGTCGTCATGGGCACGGCTTCGGGCGGCATCGGGCTCGCGACCGGCAATCTCGGCCTCAAGCTCGCGCCCCAAGGCCGCGGCACGTCGTATCTCACCGCAGGGGGCCTCTCGGGATCGCTAGCGGCTGGCATCGCGGCGCTCATGGGCGGCGCGCTCGCCGACTGGTTCGCGGCGCGCCAGCTCTCGCTGACTTTCCAGTGGACTTCGCCCGATGCGACGAAGGAGGTCACGCTGCTCCAGTTCCAGCACTGGGAGTTCCTGTTCGCGATCTCGTTCGCGCTCGGCTTCTATGTGCTGCACCGGCTCTCACTCATCCGCGAGGGCGAGGAGCACAGCGAGCGTACTGTGGTGCAGCAGTTCGTGATCGAAGCGATGCGCTCGCTCGATCAGCTCTCGCCGATCGAAGGGCTGCGCACCGTCATCCTGTTGCCATTTGGCTGGCTCCGCGAGCGCCGCATCCGGCCGCGGCCACCGCCCTGATGCGGCGATAAGAGACCTCTCGCCACGCGTGTTGCAGAAAGACGACGAGGGGACCGGGCTCAAGGCGGCCGCGAACATTCTCGACCGGCAAATCGGTCTCTGAATTGCCTTTCCATTCAATACCTAGCACGCGGAGCGTGCTTATGTCACACACTGCACGAAAGTATCGATACCAATAGTCCTGTTGCATTCCCCGAACGGTATCTAGATTACGCGCATCGCCATTGCACGGGAGAACCAGTTCGACAGCTACGTCATACCTCTACGTTCCAGAAAAGCCACTTCCGCAGCGATGCGGGGCCGGAAAGCCACGGGTCTCTCCGAGACGGCCGGGTTGCCTGGAGAAACGATAAATACATCTTTAACTGGAATATAGGAGACCCACATGACGCAGAATTCCGGACAAGTAAAATCTATCCTCGATCCTTCGTTCCGCTACACGCCGAGCAGCGCAACGGACCTGAGAAAGACGTTCGCCAAGATCCGCCGCGAGAGGCGCATGGAGGAACGCGCCAAGGCCCGGGCGGTGGAGGCAGTTCTCGAGGAACCCGCCGCCGTATCCCGGCCCGATGCGGGCGCCGAAGACGAGAGCGCTTCCAAGCTTTACGTCGTGAAAAACAGCGTGCCTTGGAACTAAGCCCCACCGAGGGTCTTCCCAGACTTCCCGCAATTTCGTGAGTCAGCACGGGACGGCGCCAGCGGTTACCAACGCCGTCCCGGCTGTCCCACGCCATTTCTGACGAGCCGCAACAAGCACGGCTTTCAACCCGGTTTCAACGACCTGAGCTGAAGACCATAATGTGCCTTTGGCGATAGTGTAGAGGCCCATCGCCGCTCGCTTCGCAGGAGGACTCATGGATGCCTCTCCACACTCCCATGCATGGCCCGCGCTGCCTCTGCAGGACTGGAAGGACAGCTATGCAACACTGCACCTGTGGACGCAGATCGTAGGCAAGCTGCGCCTCGCGCAAACGCCGTGGATCAACCATTCCTGGCACGTAACCCTCTACGTGACGCCGAGAGGCTTGACGACTTCACCGGTTCCGCATGGCGATCGGACGTTTCAAATAGACTTCGACTTCGTCGAGCACCAACTGGTCATTCAGACGAGCGACGGCGCCGTCAGCCGGACCGAGCTTAAAGCGGAGTCGGTGGCGGCTTTCTATCGCCAGCTCATGGAAGCGTTGGAACGGCTCGGGATGCCGGTCGTCATCAATCGCGTGCCCAACGAAGTGGCCGATGCCACAGCGTTCGACGAGGACGAGCATCATCGTGCCTACGACAGGGAATACGCAAACCGCTTCTCGCGCATACTCGTGCAGGCCGATAGAGTGTTCAAAGAATTCCGTTCACCGTTCAAGGGCAAATGCAGCCCGGTGCATTTTTTCTGGGGTGCTCCGGACCTCGCAGTGACGCGGTTTTCCGGACGCCGCGCACCCAAGCATCCGGGTGGAATTCCGAACCTGCCGGACTGGGTGGTTCAGGAGGCCTACAGCGAGGAAGTGAGCAGCTGCGGGTTCTGGCCCGGCGGCGGTCCGATCCCGTACGCGGCGTTCTATTCATACGCCTACCCGGAGCCGCCCGGCTTCGCGGAAGCTCCGGTGCAGCCGCCTGATGCCTTTTACAGCAACGACCTGCGCGAGTTCATCCTTCCGTACGATGCCGTGCGGCAGTCGGAATTGCCCGATCACACGCTGTTGGAGTTTCTACGCTCGACGTACGCTGCCGCGGCGAACCTGGCGCAATGGGATCGCACCGTCCTGGAACGCTCGGGGCATCCGAGAGACGCCAGCTAGGAAATTGCTGTGCGCTTGCAGAACGGCGACGGAGATTTCGTAGTGCGCTGACCCGCTCGCTCGCGCTACCCCTTCCGCTGGGTGTCTACCAGACGATGGCCAAGCTCGAGCGCGAGGCGGCGCCAGAGATCGGGATGGAACTTTGCCATCTCGAAGAACCTCGTCTGGGTCACGTGCGCTGCGATGACCGTTTCGACCGCCACCACTGTCGCCGAGCGACCCTTGAACGGCTCCAGCATCCCGATTTCGCCGACGTGCATGCCGGCATTGACGAGGGCGACTTCCCGCTCGTTCACGCGAACCGATACTTTGCCGGCGAGGAGGAGGCATATGTCGCCTCCCCTTTCTCCCTGGTTGAAGATCGCTTCTTCCTTGGCATATTCCTTGAGCTGCATCCAGTTCGCGATCTGTTCCGCGATCTCCGAGCTGCCATCGACGAGAAACTGGCGGCGCAGCGCATCCATGAGCGCCGGCCGGCCCTCTTTCCCTTGAAATCGTTCAAGCATGATTCATCCCCTTTCTGGAGGTGCATCTTGTACAGCGCGTTCCCGGCCCAAACAAGCTTTCGTTGCTTCTCCTCTTAAGCGGCGCGAAAGCTTCGCGTAAGAGAGCGTAAGCAGCGCGAAAGGAGTGAAACAGTTTGTAATAGTGCGGAACTCACTCACTTTTCGCGCGCTCGTATCGAAGCGCCGGGAGCCCCGCGCGTTCTGTTGCCAACCTTTATTTATTAGGAAATCCATCATGAAGGCAAAAATGTTGCCCGCTTTGGCCGGAGTATTGGCCCTGTCGGTTCCAAGCGTATTTGCACACGCCGATGATGATAGCAAGAAGGCAGCACGGTCGGCTGAACCGGTCCAATTGATTCTCTCGCAGTCTGAGGACGAGCCCAAGAAGCCCAAGAA